>JADGHC010000405.1 GCA_019689655.1 Microbispora sp. | reverse complement strand
ACAGGCCGGGGGACGGGAGGGGGGAGAAGCTGGGACGCGGCGACGGGACGTCGGCGAGATCCCCGCTCTTCTCCTCGGTGGCCGTGTCATCGATCTTCTCGGTGGCCGTGTCCCCGGTCTTTCCGGTGGCTTTCTCCGTCGTTTCGCCGCCCTTCCGGGCGGAGGGATCCTCGGCGGCGTCCTTGGCGCCGTCATCGGTGGCGGTCTGCGTCGCATCCAGCCCGGCCGCGTTCGCGTTTCCCGGCGGAGCGCCGGAGGAACCGGAGGAGGACGCGGACCCCTGCACGGTGGACTCGCCGCCGGCGTTGAACACCTTCGTGGAGTCCCCGCTCGAACAGGCGGTGGCGGCGGCCACGACCATCGCCGCCGCCACGGCTAAACCAGGCCCATAACGTGACATGAGCCGAGTTAATCACATGATTTCACATAGATAACGGCCGGTATCTGGTAATCATTATTTTCTTTATGCGCACGTCTTCTCGTATACGCGGAGCAGTTCCATGCTGATTCGCTCGACCGAATAGCGGGAACGGGCGCGGTCGGCGGCCGCGTAGCCGATCGCCGTGCGCAGGGTGGTGTCGCCGAGCAGGCGGCGGATCCGGTGGGCGATCTCCAGCGGACGGTCGGGACGGGTCAGGAACCCGGTCACCCCGTCCACCACCGAATCGAGGTGCGCCCCGGTGGCCGAGGCGATGACCGGGATGCCGCAGGCCATGGCCTCCAGCGCCGCCGTGCCCGTGGGGGCGGTCGGCGGCAGCGACAGCACCAGGTCGGCGCTGCGCATGAGCTTCGGCATCGCGGTGTGCGGCACCATGCCGAGCATCTCCACCCGGTCCGCCACGCCGTGCTCCCCGGCGAGGGCGCGCAGCCGCTCGATGCTCGGCTCGTCGCCGCCGGCGATCACCAGCTCGGCGTCGGGTACGGCCCGCAGGGCCTGCACCGCGTTGTCGGCGCCCACGTGCCCCACGTGCAGGAGCCTGGGCCGATCCCCCCGGGGGAATGCCGGCCCCTGGCGGCGGAAGCGCTCGATGTCCACGCCGTGCGGGACGACGGAGATGTTGCGGCGCGGCACGCCCATCCGGATCAGCTCCGACTCCTCGTCCGCGCATGCGGCGATCACCGCCCTGGCCCGGCGGCCGATCGCGCACTCCAGCCGCCGCACCGGTGCGGCGCTCCGGTCGTCGTAGAGGCTGTGGAAGGTCTGGGTGACCGGCACGTTCAGGCCTTCGGACCCGGCGATGGCGGCCAGGCCGCTCGACCACGAGTAGGCGTGGATGATGTCCGGGCGGTGCTCCCGCCACCTGCGCCGCAGGCCGTCGCTGAAGTCCGAGATGTACGGGAGGAGGTCGCTTTCCGACAGCTCCACGTCGGGACCGGCGGGCACGTGCTCCACGCCGTCCCCCTCGACCATCGAGCGGGTGTAGACGGTCACCCGATGCCCCCGGCCCAGCTCACGGGCGATGGCGGGAGTGTCGGGAGTGAGCTCGTGAGCGGAGACGATCGCGATATCCATGGCACACCTCGAGACATGAAGGCGTCTGAAAGGGTGTGCCTGCGTCCTAGGCACGATCGACGTAGATGATGTTTACCGTACTCTGATTCGCGCTAAACGCCCAATCGGGAAAAATCCTTCATTTCGGCGGCCGCCCCCTCGCCGCCGTGCCGGTATCGCCGGCCATCCCGGATCGGCCCGCCACGGCGCCGCCGGCGGCGAATCCCGTCACCGCGACCGGCGCAGTGTGAGGATGGTGACCTCGTCGGCCGCGGGGCTGCCGCAGAAGGCCCGGTGATCCTCCTCGATCGCCTTGACGACCGCGTCGGGTGGCTGGCCGGCGCAGCGGGTGAGGGCCTCGGCGAGCCGCTGTTCACCGTAGTTCTCCCCGGCGGGGCTCCGGGAGCCGGCCAGGCCGTCGCTGTACAGCACGAGCGCATCCCCGGCCGACAGCGTGAGCTCCTCGGCCGCGGGGATCGAGCCCTCCTCGAAGCCCAGCGGGACTCCGCCGCCCGCGGAGAACCGTACGCCGCCGCCCGGCTGGAGCAGCGCGGCGGGATGATGGCCCGCGGAGGCGAGCCGTACTTTGCGGCCCCGGACGAAGCCCGCGGCGGCCATCACGAACAGGCCCGTGTGCTGCACGACGAGGGCGTCGCTGACCTTGCGCAGCGCCTGCCCCGGGTCGTCTTCCCACACGCTCAGCACGCGCAGGCCGTTGCGGACCATGGCGGTGACGGCGGCCGCCTCCTCGCCGCGTCCGGCCGCGCCGCCGATCACGAAGCCCCACCCGTTCTTGACGGGGAACACGTCGTAGAACTCGCCGCCGATGGCCCGCATGCCGGAGCCGGGGTGGTACATCGCGGCGATCTCGAAGCCGGGGATGTCGGGGAGCGTGCGCGGGAGCACCCCGGTCTGCAGGGTGTCGGCGGCCTGCGCCCGGCGCTGGAACCCCTGCTGGGCCCGCGTCGCCAGGCCGAGATGCAGGCCGATCTCCTCCATCAGGCCCAGGTCGGCCAGGCCGAACGGCGGCCGGTCGCGCAGCCGCACCAGCGTGAGCACGCCACGCACCTCGTCGTCGGTGCGGATCGGCACGCTGAGCAGCGACCCCGCGCGCATCGCCTGGAGCACGCCGCCGCCGAGCAGGCGGTCGTCGGCCAGCATCTCGTGGACGACGCCGCTGCCGGTGGTCATCACCTGGTCCACGACCGGCGCCCGCGCGGGCGGAGCCTCCCCGATCATCCGCTGCAGCCGCCCGACCGGCTGATCGCTCGGGCCGATGACGACCGAGCGGACCAGGCCGCCGCCCCTGGCGACGTCCGCGATCACCCAGTCGGCCGTCTCCGTGGCCAGCAGGCGGGCCGCACGCAGCAGGGCGACGGGCTCGCGCAGGCTCTCCTCGTCGAGCAGCAGCCGGGTCAGCCGCGACAGCAGCTCGTGCCGCCGGGCCGCCGCCAGGGCCGCCGCGTCCTCGGGCACGCCCGCCGGTACGGCGGGCTCGGGCAGCTGGACCTCGGTGGGCAGCACGACCCCGGCGATCATCTCCTGCGGCTCGCCCGGCATCCGCAGGCGGCTCAACACCAGCCGTACGGTGTGGACGCGGCCCTGGTGGGCCAGCCGGGTCTCGAACGAGGCGCCGTCGTCGCCACGCAGGACGGCGGCGAAGCGCTGCCGGAACGCGGCGCGCGCGGTCACGTCGACCAGCAGCGGGAAGGCGCGGCCGATGAGGTAGCCGGCGGGGCTGCCGAGCAGGCGGGTGGTCTCGTTGTTGACGCGCCGCATCGTGCCGCCCGTGTCCATGATGATCACGGGGATCGGCAGCGCGCGGAACACCTGGCGCAGCAGCTTCTGCTCGCGCTGGCTGCCGCCGTCCCTGCGTCTGCGGCCGCGTGCCAGCTCGCTCATGGCCCTGCGGAGCAGTTCTTCCGCGGCGTCCAGCTCCCGCGGCAGCGCCTCCGGATCGGGGGCGTCCCGCAGGGCGGCGATGCGGTCGGCGAGCTCGCTCAACGCGCGCTCGAGCTCGGCGGTGTCGGGCAAGCTGCCCCCTTTCTCACATAGACGCTACGCCAGACCGCAGGTCTAATCGATACGGCCTGGATTAACCGGACAACTATGGGAATGGTCTTTTCGGCATGGAGACGACTTCCATCCTCGCGCGTGACCTCGCGGCTTTGGGCCGGGTGACCGAGGGCGCGTCCGCCGAGAGCGTCCTGCGCGGCATCACCGAGGCGGTGGCGCGCGGCGTCCCCGGCTGCGCCGGCGGAACCGCCGAACTGTGGATGGAGGATCGGATGCTGCTCGCCGCCTCCCACAGCGAGCTCACCCTGCTGATCGACCGGGAACGCGATCTGCGCGAGGGCCCGTCGAGGGAGGCGCTGTCGGCCGGGCGCCCGGTGACGATCCCCGACGCCATGCGGGAGACCCGCTGGCCGCGCTACGCCGCCACCGCCGTGCGGCACGGGGTGCGGTCGGTGCTCGTCGTGCCGATCGCCGTGGAGGGCGCCGTGGTGCTCATCGGCCTGTACGGCGTGCGTCCCGGCGCGTTCACCTCCGGCGGCCCGCTCATGGACCTGCTGCGCGAGCAGGTCACCGTGGCGCTGGCCAACATCTGGGAGTTCGACGACCTCCTGACCGGCGCCGCGCAGATGCAGGAGGCCCTGGCGGGCCGCTCGGTGATCGACCAGGCCAAGGGCATCATCATGTCGAAGAACGGCTGCTCGGCCGAGGAGGCGTTCGAGGAGCTCAGGCGGGTGTCACAGCACCACCAGGTGAAGGTGGCCGATCTGGCCAGGCTCCTGGTGACCGAGCACCAGCACAAGCACGGAGGGGCCGCCCCGGAGGCGTGAGCGGGCCGTACACGGTTCAGGCGGCGAACGCGGCCAGGGCCTCGTCGAGGGTGTCGAACAGGGGCAGCCGCTCAGACAGCCCGGTCACCCACATCACCTTGGCGTTCGGATACTGCACGGACACCAGCGCGAAGTTGCCGCCGGCCGCGGTCGAGCGCTGCCAGTGGTGCACGATCAGGCCCAGCGCCCGGGAGTCCATGAACGTGACGCCGCCCAGGTCGAGGATCATGCCGGGGCCGTGATCGTCCGCCGCGGCGTCCAGGAAGTCGGAGAACTGCTCGCGGGTCGTGGCGTCGAGGACACCGTTCACGTGGATCACGACGATGCCCCCCGCCACACTGGACGACAGGGACAGCAGTCCGTTATCAGACACCTCGCGCCTCCTCTGCGGCAACACTACTGGTGCCCGAGGGGTGGTGATACTTCTGATTTTTGGGCATTATCCTTAGCCGGAGGTCCAGCAGAGGGCCTCGTCTCGATACTGTAGCGAGGCGTGCCTTCTGCGTGGCGAACCACCGTGCAGGCGCCCCTCGCGGGAAATACGAGGGGACTACGCAGATGGCTGTCGAGGTCCGTACGGAGACCGCCGGCAATCCGACCACCGAGGAGCTCCTGGCCGAGCTGACCGAGGACGGACTGTCCCAGGAGCGGCGGGAACGCCTCCGCGAGAAAATCGTCGAAATGCACCGCCCGATGGCGAGGGACATCGCCCGGCGGTACCTCAACCGCGGCGAGCCCATGGAGGACCTCCTCCAGGCCGCGTACGTCGGCCTGATGAAGGCCATCAACGGGTACGACCCCACCCTGGGCCACAGCTTCCGCGGCTACGCCATGGTCACCATGACCGGCGAGGTCAAGCGGCACTTCCGGGACCGCACCTGGGCCGTCCGGGTGCCCCGCGTCTACCAGGAGCGCCGCGCCGAGCTGAACCGGAACGTCGCCGACATGACCCAGGAACTGGGCCGGTTCCCCACCATCGCCGAGCTGGCCAAGAAGATGGAGCTGTCGGAGGAGGACATGCTCCTCACCATGGACGCCTCGGCCGCGTACAGCACGCTCTCCCTCGACGCGCCGATCGGCGCCGCCGACGACGCCGCCGCCCTCGGCGACGTGATCCCCGAAGAGGACGACGCGTTCGACACGCTGGTGGACATCGAGGCCCTGAAGCCTCTCATCGACCTTCTCCCCGAGCGGGAGCGGAACATCCTCCTGCTCCGTTTCTACGGCAACATGACCCAGGCCGAGATCGCGGCGGAGTTCGGCATCTCGCAGATGCACGTCTCGCGCATTCTCCGCAAGACCTTCGACCGGCTCCGGGCGGAGCTGACCCGTGTCCCGTAGGTCTTCCCGCCGGCCCCGTCCGCGGCGCCCCGC
>JADGHC010000404.1 GCA_019689655.1 Microbispora sp. | reverse complement strand
TCGTCGCGCAGCTACGGAGAAGAGACGTGTTCGCACCGAAGCCGGAACGGTCAGTCGTCGCGGTCCCTCCGCCAGGAGAGGGGCCCGGATACTGGGCGGGCGCGCCCAGCGCCGTGAGCCGGGACGGATGGATCTACCTGGCGTACCGGCTGCGCCGGCCGATCGACGAGGGGCGCGGCTACGCCGTGGAGATCGCCCGCTCGGCCGACGGCGAGCGGTTCGAGCGGCTCCTCACGATCACGAAAGAGGAGATGAAGACCGAGTCGCTGGAGCGCCCCACGCTCGTGGTGACGCCGGAGGGCCGGTGGCGGCTGTACCTGAGCTGCGCCACGTACGGCACCAAGCACTGGCGGGTGGAGATGATCGAGGCTGCCGGGCCGGCGGAGTTCGACCCCGCCGACGCGCGGGTCGTGCTGCCGGGCGACCTCAAGACCGGTGTCAAGGACCCGGTGATCCTCCACCACGGAGGCGTGTGGCACCTGTGGGCGTCCTGCCATCCCCTGGAGGACCCCGACGAGGCCGACCAGATGGTGACCGACTACGCCACCAGCACCGACGGCGTCAACTGGGTGTGGCAGGGGACCGCGCTCGACCGGCGTCCGGGTGAATGGGACTCGCGCGGGGTCCGGGTGACCGCGGTCACCTTCAGCGGTGAAACCGTCATCGCGTACTACGACGGCCGCGCGTCGGCGGAGGAGAACTACGAGGAGCGCACGGGCGTGGCCATCGGACCCGGCCCGTCCACGCTCACCGCCACCGGGACCGCCCCCGTCGCCCAGTCCGAGCACGGCGGGGGCGGGCTGCGCTACCTGTCGATCCTTCCCGTGCCGGGGGGCCACCGCCTGTACTACGAGATGACCCGCGCCGACGGGGCCCACGAGCTGCGCACCGAGCTGTGCTGACCGCCCGGGCGGGGTCCCGGCGGCCGGGAGGCGCGTCCGCGCCGGTGCCCCGCTCCGGCGGGATCACCGTCCGGCCGGTGATCCGTCCACTCCCGGCCCGGGGGTGGCCGGGTTGGAAAAGCTCCTGAAGCGGCCGTTGCGGGCCTGCTGCTGACCGGCCGGGCGGGCCCCGACCAGCCCGCCCGACCGCTCGCGGGGGCGCAGCCAGTCGCCGAAGTCCTCGCCGAAGGAGTCGCGGCCGAGCACGTCGCGCAGCAGCGCGATGTCGGCGGCGAAGTAGGCCAGCAGCTCCTGGCGCTGCTCCCAGGTGAGCGGTGGCCGGGGCAGCCCGTCGCGCTGCAGCACCCGTTCCAGCGGCGTGGTGAGCCGCTGCCCCAGCACCGGGTCGCCGAGCCTGGCGAGCCGGCTCAGGATGCGGTGCCTGCGGCTGTGCCGCGGATGGGCCGTGACGTTCTCCCTGGGCACCTCGCTGACGATGCCCTGCTCCACGCCGAGGAAGGCGCAGATGCGGTCGAGCGTGGCCGCGGGCCGGTCGACCAGATCCCGGTAACGGAAGATCAGCACCTGCTCGCGGGGGAACAGCGTGAACAGGTGCGCGAGCTGCTCGCCGTACCGGCCGAGGCCGACGTAGTGCCAAAACGGCGACCAGCCGTCGGCGATCCGCCGCTTCTCGGCCGCGCACGCCTCGATGACGTCGTCGATCGGCTCCAGACCGGCCGACCACAGGTGGGTCCAGTTGGAATGCGCGCGCTCCACGGGGTCGCGCAGCGTGACGATGAGCTTCGCGTGCGGGATCGTCGCGGCGATCCGCCGCTGGGCGGCGCGGTCGTACAGGTAGAAGGGGGTGGACTCGCCGCGCAGCGTCCCCGGCGGCGCGTCCGCGAACAGCGCCTCGTAGTCGGCGCGCCGCCACACGTGCTCGCGATAGGTCTCGGCGTCCCCGGGGCCGCCCTTCGCCGGGGGCGGGCCGTCGGTGAGGAAGAACTTCGGCTCCTTGACGGGGGACATGAACAGCCGGGGATGGCGGGCCAGGGCCGAGTGAAGGGCGGTGGTGCCGGCCTTCGGCACCCCGATCACCAGGAAGTCGGGCAGGGCCATGACAGTCCTCCTACTTTCCCGATTTATTTAGTTGGTTTTGCCCCTTTCTCGTCCGGGAAACCACCTCCACGTCCGGGTAGTACCACCGAAAAACCCGCGAAATACCCCATAACTTCCCATAACCGGCGCGCTTTGGCCGTGCCGGCGGCAGTGGGGGAGGACGGGCCGAGTGGCGTGTGGAGGAATGGTCAGCCGGAGGCCGTGCCCGCCGTGCCGCGTGCCCCCGCTGCCGGACGGACCCGGGCGGCCGTCAGCGGGCGGACGAGTGCGGCGCGGCGGCGGTCGGTGTCGGACCAGATCTCGAACCACACCTCGTTGCGGCCGCCCTCGCGGATCAGCCCCCACCGGTCGGCCAGCAGGTCCAGCAGCGGCAGGCCGCGACCGCTCTGGCTCGACCCGTTCGGCAGCGGATGGCCCGCGCACGGGGGTCCCGCCGAGCCGTCGTCCGCCACGCAGACCCGTACGCGGTCGGGCAGGCACGAGATGGTGAGGGTGAAGGCGCCGCCCTTCCCCGAACGGGAGTGGACGACCGCGTTCGTCGCGATCTCGCTGGTCAGCAGCACGCAGTCGTCGTGCCGGGGATGACCGAGCCCGAGCACGGCGGACACGAGCCGGCGTGCCCTGCCCACCTGGTCTGGCCCGCCCGCGAGCCGGGCCACGCGGTTCCCCGCGCCGTCCCCCGAGATCTCCATGAGCACCTCCCTGCGTGGGCGTGTGGCCGCCGCAGGAGAGGACGTCCGCACCGGCGCGGGCGATGTCACGGGAAAGTAGGAGTGTGCTTGCCCTGAGTCGCCGGAAACGCGGTGGTTTCGGCGGTCTCTGGGCGGGCGCCGGGCCGGCGACGCCCGGCGCCCGTTCGCCCCTTGCGGAGACGCCGGCCGGGGATTCAGGAGTCGTGCGCGGAGGTTCCCGGGGCGGAGCCGTTCACGACGAGCACACGCTCACGCTCGGGCACCTCGATGGCCGGGAACGTTCCGGTGTCGGCGATCCCGTGCTCCCGGAACGCCGCCTCGATCAGCGCGTGTGCCTGCGGCTCCAGCTTCCACAGCGCCCGCCACTCCCGCGCCACGGTGAGCGGGATGCCCACCTCCTGGGCGATGTCGGCGGCCCGGGGGACGTACTTGCGGGCGATCTGCTGGTCCCAGTACTGCCGGGCGGCCCGCAACTGGGCGGCCCGCTGGGCGGTGTCCACGACGGGCACCGGCTCGGCGGGGACGTCCTCCGCCTCGTCGTCGATCAGCTCCGCGATGGCCGCGGCGGGCAGCGCGGGGGGAGCCGGCGGCTGCTCGGGCTCGGGCGCCCAGGGGACCGGCGGCGCGAGGTCGATCAGCGCGGAGGTGTTGTAGAGCGCGCCGATCTGGGCCAGCAGGGCCTCCTGCCGCTTCTCGTCCACGGCCAGTCCGGTGTACTCCACGGCCTGGTCCATCGCCTTGTCGAGCTTGGCCATCGCCGCGCGCAGCTTGCGGTCCGAGGCGCCGGCTTCGCGCAGCGCGCGGACCCGCTTGGCGGCCAGCGCCACCCTGGTCAGCCTGCGGTGGGCGTCCACCTCGCTCGCCGTACGGTCGCTCGCCTCGGCCAGGCCGATCCGGACCAGCACGCGCTCGGGGGTGATCCGCCAGTGGATGCGGCCCCGGCCGGTGATGCGGACCCGCTCGATGGCCATGCCGCGCTCCCACAGCCAGGCGGCCACGAGCGGGGCGGCGAGCCGGAAGACGGCCTCGGGGACGCTGCGGGCGTCCATGCTCGACAGCACGGCCGACAGGCAGGTGAAGACCCACACGGCGACGCCGTCGATGCCGGCCGAGTAGTTCTCCCGCATGTTGCGGCGCGCCCGTACGGCGCTGGTGATGACGGCGACCTCGATGAAGGCGAACAGCAGGAGCCGCAGCGGCCCGTCGAACCCGAGGACGTCGCCGGAGAAACGCCACATGCCCTGGGCGGAGACGCCCGTGGCGATGCTGGCGGCGACGATGGTGAGCACGTCCTCGGTGGGCCGGTCGGCCGCCCAGCGGCGGAACAGGCGGAACAGGGCGCGCAGGGCGAAGAAGGCCAGGACCAGCAAGACCAGGGCGATGACGCTGATGGTGAGTATTCCGACCGGATGGTCCGACGCGAAGGCGGTTATTTGGTCAATGGGGGGCATCAGTCACGGTCTCTCGACGTCCGACGGTTTTCCTCGAGATCATCCCAGAACCGCGTCGTCCTGTGGTGCGAAACGCCTCTCCCCGTGAGCGGTCCGTGTCAATCCCGTCACAGATGCGCCCGGCTCCGGGCGCGGCGAGCCGGCCGCCCGCGCCCGGTCTTCTCCGGGGGACAAGTCGATCGGGGGCGCGGGCGAGCACGGCCTGCGGCGGCGTCTCCCGGGGACGCCGATCCGCCCCTCGTGGGCGTGGGCGGCAGGAGATCGCACGCGCATCGTGGATCTCGCCGGGTGGGGTTCAGATGTCCAGGTCGAGGCGGGCGATGGGCTCGACCAGCTCCTCTTCCTCGTAACGCAGGTGTGACAGCAGCACGTCCGACAGCAGATCGACCCGGTCGCGTACGGCGTCGAGCCGGTCCGGGTCCTCGATCATGGCGACCAGGGCGGCGTCCAACTCGGTCAGCACCCCGGCGATGACCTCGTGCTCCTCCTCCAGGCGGGCCACGACCGGGGCCAGCGACTTCTGCGCCGCCGCCAGCATCGGGAACATGTGCTCGTCCTCGATGGTGTGGTGGGTGGTCAGCAGGCGGCAGTACGACGCGCAGAACGTGCCGAGCGTCCAGTAGTTCTGCCGCATCGTGAGCTGATTGATCATCGAACGGAGCGCGGCGGCGTCGGAGCGCCCCGTGGCGACCTGCTCCAGGGCGTCCCTGATCTGGGCCAGCTCCCGCCGCAGATGATCATGGATCAGCACCAGGCGCCGGCCTTTGGCCTGCTGCCGGGGCGGGAGCGCGGCGATGTCCCGTTTGGGCAGGCGCGGCCGGGTGGACTCGTCGAGCACCGCCGCCCGCTCCGCCGTGCCGGCGCGTGCCGGGCCGATGCGTGCCGGGCCGATGCGTGCGGGGCCGTCGTGCGCCGTGTCGTCGCCCTCCGGCCGGGTCTGCCCGCGCTCGCGCGCCACGGCCTCGCGTACGGCGGGGGCCACCTCCTCGGCGAAGACCTTGAGGTCCCTGTCGTCGTCCGTCGCGAGCACGAACACGCTCATGCCGTGGCCGAGGGCGAGCTCGGCGAGGCGCTCGGCCCACACGGCGGGCGGCCCGTCGAGGAACCCCTCCCCGGCGACGCCGGAGAACCGGCCCGCGATGTTGTAGACCCGGCGGATCTCGCCGGGGTCGCGCCCGGCCCGCTCGGCGGCGGCGTCCAGGATCTCGCTCATCGCGCCCAGCTCGCCGGGCGCGGCGTACCCGGACGAGGGCACCCACCCGTCGCCGAGCCGCCCGGTCAGTTCGAGCATGCGCCGCTTGTACGCACCGAGCCACAGCCCGATCGGATGCGGGGGGAACGGCCCCGGGCGCGCGCCCTCCAGCCGGTAGTGCCTGCCGTCGAGCCGTACGGCCCCGCCCGGCGTCCACAGCGCGCGGATGACCGCGATGGCCTCCTCCAGCGCCGCCACGGCCTCGCCCGGACCGCGGCGCGGGCCGTCCATGGCCGCGATGCCGTCCCAGAACGCCCCGGCGCCCAGCCCCAGCTCCACCCGGCCCCCGCTCAGGATGGCGAGGGACGCGGCGGCCCTGGCG
>JADGHC010000403.1 GCA_019689655.1 Microbispora sp. | reverse complement strand
CCAGCCCGCGAACACGACGAGGACGGGCGCGGCGGGCACCACGGCGAACGCGACGACGCAGATCCCCGCGGCGATCAGCGTCGCGCCGAGGCGGATGGTCAGCGCCCGTGCGTGCGGCCTGCGCCCCTGGATCCACGAGCCGAGCGACCAGGCGAGCGAGCCCCCGGTGAGCGCGAGACCCGCCTCGGCGGCGTTCAGGTGCCGCTCCTGGACCAGCATCAGCGGCACGAACACCTCGGCGGCGAAGAACGCCCCGGCGCCCAGGCCGCGCAGCGCGATCACGGTGGGCAGGCCCCGGGCGGCGCGCAGCGTCCCCGCGGGCAGCAGCCTCGGCAGTGTCAGCGCGAGCACCGCCAGGCCGGCCACGACCAGGATGACGGCCGCGCCCGCCGTGCCGCTGCCGTACTGCAGCAGGGCCGCGCCGATCGCGGTGCACACGGCCCAGGCGAACCGGGGCAGGAAGGCCCGGCCCAGCGGCTCCCGCGCCTGCCCGGCGGGCACGGGCAGCCCCCGCCACATGACCAGCGCGGCGGGGACGGACAGCACCGCCACGCCCAGGAAGTTCCAGCGCCAGCTCAAGGTCTCCGCCACGAAGCCGGTGACGGCCGGCCCGACCACGGACGGCAGCACCCACGCCGCGGCCAGCAGGGAGAACACCCGGGGGTGCATGGCCGGGGGGTACGCCTGGGCGACCAGGACATACAACGCCACGCTGAAAAGGCCGCCGCCGAGCCCCTGGAGGAACCGGCCCACCAGGAAGAGCTCCATGGCGGGCGCGAACCCGGACACCACCAGCCCGGCGACGAACCCCGCCACTCCCGTCCACAGGGCGGGGTGCGGCCCCCGGGCGTCGCTCCAGCGCCCGCCGACCACCGTGGCGATGACGTTGGCCGCCATGCCGCCGCTGAACGCCAGGCTGTACAGGTGGTAACCGTTCAGCTCCCGGCCGATCAAGGGCATCGCGGTGGCCGACGCCAGATACTCGAACGCCACGAGCATCACCAAGGCCACCATGCCGACGCTCAAGGCACGGTATCGGCGGCTGAAAACGGTCGGAGCTGTCATCACTGCAGTCATAAAACGGACATTACAAATCACCGTCCCGGCGCGGACATGGGACTTTGGTCGTAGGGCCGGCGCTCGATGGCCGCCGCCATGAGGTCGGGGAAGGCGTCCGGTGTGCAGGCGAAGGCGGGCACGCCGAGCGCGGCCAGCGCCGCCGCGTTGTCGTGGTCGTACCGCGGCGCGCCCTCGTCCGACAGCGCGAGCAGCACGATCACCCGGACGCCCGCGGCGGTCATGGCGGCGATCCGGCGCAGCATCTCCTCCCGTGGCCCGCCCTCGTACAGGTCGCTGATCAGCAGGAAGATCGTGTCGGCCGGCCGGGTGACGAGGCTCTGACAGTAGGCCACGGCCCGGTTGATGTCGGTGCCGCCGCCGAGCTGGGTGCCGAACAGCACCTCGACCGGGTCGTGCAGCCGGTCGGTCAGGTCGGCCACGGACGTGTCGAAGGCCACGAGCGAGGTCTTCAGCGAGCGCATCGAGGCGAGCACCGCGGCGAAGACGCCCGCGTACACGACCGAGGCGGCCATCGAGCCGCTCTGGTCGACGGCCAGCACCACCTCCCGCTGGACGGCCCGCTGCCCGCGGGCGTACCCGACCAGCCGGGACGGCACGACGGTCTTCCGCTCGGGCAGGTAGTGGCGCAGGTTCGCCCGGATCGTACGGTCCCAGTCGACCTCGGCCGCCCTCCTGGGCCTGCGGCTTCTGGCCGAGCGGTCGAGGGCGCCGGTGACGGCCGTGACGGTGCGCCGCGTCAGCCGCTCCTCCAGCTCCCGCACCACGGCGCGGACGACGGCCCGGGCCGGCTCGCGGGCCCGCTCCGGCATCACCCGGCCCAGCGACAGCAGCGTGCCCACCAGGTGCACGTCGGGCTCGACGGCCTCCAGCATCTCGGGCTCCAGCAGCAGCCGGGTGAGGTCGAGCCGCTCGATCGCGTCCTGCTGCATCACCCGCACGACGCGGGCGGGGAAGCACTCCCTGATGTCCCCGAGCCATCGGGCCACCCGCGGCGCGGACGCGCCGAGGGTGCCGCCGCGTCCATCCGGCTCGTCGTAGAGCGCCGCGAGGGCGGCGTCCATCCGGGCGTCCGCCCCTTCCAGCGTGCCCTCCGCCGCGCCGCCCAGCACCAGCCGCCAGCGGCGCAGCCGCTCGTCGCCGCCGTCCATCAGGGCCTCCCCGTGTGTCCCAGGATCTCGCGCACGGTCCGTACGGCACCCGCCGCCAGCGTGTCGTCGTAGCCGGTCGCCTCCTCACCGGCGGGCGCGACGCCGGAGCGGATCCGCCGGCCGATCATCCGCCGCTCCGCCGCGGGGAACGCCCCGAACGTCCGCCGCAGCAGCGGGAGCACGCCGGTGAACGCCTCGGGCGACAGGCCGGTGAGCCAGGAGTCCACGGTGGCCAGCAGGCGCGGGTCGTGGACCAGCAGCAGGCCGCCCCCGGACAGGAAGCCCTCCATCCAGGCCGCCGACCTGGCCGGGGGGTTGCCCGGCGACATCGACCGGGCCATGCGGACGGCCACGTCCTCCTCCAGCGCCCCGGCGTCGAACAGGATCCGCACGATCCGGCCGTCGAGCAGCCCCGGCAGGTCGTCGCGCCGGGCGATCCGGGTCAGCGTCGTGCGCCACCGGCCGCTTCCCATCAAGGCGGCCGCGGTGTTGACGCCGTCGACGAGCGCCGCCATCTCGCGTGCGGCGTCCTCGTCCAGCCCCCTCAGCGCGGGGGACAGCCCGGCGCAGATCCGCGTGAGCATCGAGTCCGTGACACCGGCCAGGCCCTCGGTGCCGCGCACGTCCCCGTACCGGCGGGCCCGCACGAGCGCGGGCAGCGCCCGCATGAGGTGGCGCACCTCGCCGTCGAGCGCGGCCCGGTCCTCGATCCGCCCCAGGACGTACGGCAGCGCGCCGGGAAGGTGGGCAGGCAGACAGCGCTCGACCAGCGCGGTCAGTTCGGGCAGGCCCGCGCCGGCCGCGAGGTCGCGGACGCGGGCCGTCGCCGCCGCCTCGACCGTGATCCCCCACACGGCGGCCTCGATGAGGGCCACGTCGAGCTCCGGGCGCCACTCCAGCGTCCAGGACTCCTTGAACGTCCCCTTGCTCCGGGCCCGCCGGGGCGTCCCCCAGGGCACGTCCAGCAGGGCCAGCCGGTGCAGCAGCCGGCTGCGGCCGAGGTCGAGCGGCTTGCGCAGGTCGAGGTCGTGCTCTTTCGGCGTGGCCTCGGGCGTCATGCGCAGCCGCCGCTGCTCGTCGCGCAGGTCCCGGCGCAGCGGCACCATCGGCGTGGCGTCCGGCACCCGCCCGAGCCGCTCCCCCACCACCATCCGCCGCCGGACCAGCTCGACCTGCGGTTCGTCGCCGCCGCACAGCACCGCCCGGGCAGCCTCGGTGCCCGCCGACCGCCCCGCGAGCGGCCTGCCGCGCAGCGCGGCGAGGCTCTCGGCCAGGCGTACGGCCTCGATGACGTGCGCGGAGGAAACCGGCAGGCCCTCCTCGCGCAGGACCACCGCGGCTTGGACGAGCCAGCGCTCCACCGGGCGGTCGGGCGCCGCGAACAGGTGCGCGTACCACCCGGGCGCGGCGACGCCCGCGCCGTACCCCGCTCCCGCCGCGAGCCGCCCGTGGGTCCACGGCACCCACGTCATCTCGACGTCGACCGCGGGCAGGCCGCGCAGCAGGGCCTCGTCGTCCTCCGCCGCCGGCGCAGCGGGCGGGGTCAAGGCGGGCAGGTGCCAGGCCCCGCAGACCACCGCGATGCGGGCGAAGCCCTCCCGTACCGCCTGGCGCAGCGTCGTGCGCATGTACGCCTCGCGCAGGGCCTCGGTGCCCTCCGCGACGTGGCCCTCGCGCACGGCCCGCATCGCCTCCGCGACCACGTCGAGCGTCCCGGCCTCGCCCCGGTGCTCGACCAGGTCCTCCCACCACCGCTCGGGGTCGTCGTCGCCGGCCGCGCGGGCCAGCTCGCCGATGGGGTCGCGGCGCACCGGGTCGGCGTCCAGCGCGAGGGCGTGCGCGGCGGGCAGGTCGCAGAACCGCACCTCGGCGCCCGCGCCGGTGGCGTAGGCGATCGCCTGCCACTCCGGGGAGAACTCCGCGAAGGGCCAGAAGGCGGCCCGCGACGGCTCCCCCGGCACGTACGCCAGCAGCGCGACGGGCGGGCGCATGCCGGGGTCGGCGGCGAGCGCCACCAGGCGGTCGGCCTCCGGCGGGCCCTCGACGAGCACCAGGTCGGGCCGGATCCTGCTCAGCTCGTCACGGACCGCCCTGGCCGACCCGGGACCGTGGTGCCGCACCCCCAGCACCGACACCTCCGGCATCCCCGGCGCCGCCTCAGCCGGCATCGCGGCAGGCCCGGTAGAAGTCACGCCAGCCCTCGCGGTCGCGGACGACGGTCTCCAGGTACTCCTGCCACACGACGCGGTCGGACACCGGGTCCCGGACCACCGCCCCCACGATGCCGCTCGCGACGTCGGCCGGGCGCAGCACGCCGTCCCCGAAGTGGGCGGCGAGCGCGATCCCGTTGGTGACCACCGAGATGGCCTCCGCCGTGCTGAGCGTGCCGCTGGGCGACTTGAGCTTGGTCCGCCCGTCGGCGGTCACGCCCGCACGCAGCTCGCGGAAGACCGTCACCACCCGGCGGATCTCCTCCAGACCGGTCACGGTCCGCGGCAGTTCCAGGGCGCGGCCGAGCTGCGCCACGCGCCCGGCCACGATGCCGACCTCCTCCTCCGTGGTCGCCGGGACCGGCAGCACGACGGTGTTGAACCGCCTGCGCAGCGCGCTCGACAGGTCGTTGACCCCGCGGTCGCGGTCGTTGGCGGTGGCGATGACGTTGAACCCCTTGGCCGCCTGCACCTCCTCCCCCAGCTCGGGGATGGGCAGGGTCTTCTCCGACAGCACGGTGATCAGGGCGTCCTGCACGTCCGTCGGCATGCGGGTGAGCTCTTCGACGCGGGCCAGCCGTCCCTCCTCCATCGCGCGCATGACCGGGCTCGGCGTCAGCGCCCGGCGGGAGGGGCCCTCCGACAGCAGCCGCGCGTAGTTCCATCCGTAGCGGAGGGCGTCCTCCGTGGTGCCGGCCGTACCCTGCACAAGCAGGGTCGAGTCGCCGCTGATCGCCGCGGCGAGATGCTCCGACAGCCAGGTCTTGGCCGTGCCCGGCACGCCGAGCAGCAGCAGCGCCCGGTCGGTGGCGAGCGTGGCCACCGCGACCTCGACGATCCTGCGCGGGCCGATGTACTTCGGGGTGATCTGGCCGCCGTCTCCCAGCACGTATGTCGTCACCGCCCAGGGCGACAGCCGCCAGCCGGGCGGGCGCGGCCGGTCGTCGGTCTTCGCGAGGATCGCCAGCTCGTCGGCGAACTGGTCCTCCGCGTGCGGGCGCAAAACGCTGGTCACGCAAGCTCCTTCAGCATCTCGAAGCGGAATCGCAGGGTCGCGGCCAGCTCGGGGACGTCTGCGGCGTGCTCGTGCGTCGCGGGGTCGAACCGCTCACCGGCCAGCCGGATCAGCTCGCCGGCGTTCCACGGCTGCGTCCGCGTGGTCTCGACGATCTTCTTGAGCACGGCCCTCTCCAGGCGGCGCCCCCACGGCCGCGGCACGCCGCCCAGCATCATGATCATCTGGCCGTCCGCCCCGCCGGCGCGCCCCCCGCCACCCCCCCCGCCCGCCGCCCCCAAACC
>JADGHC010000402.1 GCA_019689655.1 Microbispora sp. | reverse complement strand
CTCGTTACCCGTCGGGGTGACGGCGGCCTCGGCCGCCGCCGCCGCGCCGGGCCCGCCCGGTGCCCCTCCCGTGCAGAAACAGCGGCCAAGCAAGGTCAGGGCGATGGCCGCGAACGGGGCGAAGGAGGCCAGACAGCGGGTCGCCGCGTCCAAGGCGCGCAACGACGCCGCCGCCGAGCGGGCCGCCGGGGAACGCGAGGCCACCCGGTGGCCGAGCCCCGGCGAGGCCGACGTGCCGGTCGGCGGCGAGCGGCCCGTGAGCGTGGGCGGGCTCCCGGTGAGCCTGGACGCACCCGCCGCCGGGGCGCGGGCGGCCCGGGTGCGGGTGCTCGACCGGGCCGCCGCCGAGGCGGCCGGAGTGGACGGCGTGCTGCTGACCGTGTCGGCGCAGGCCCCCGGCACCGCGACGCTGCGCGTCGGCTACGCCGCCTTCGCCTCCGCGTACGGCGGCGGGTGGAGCGGCCGGCTGCGCCTCGTCCGGCTGCCCGCCTGCGCCGCGACCACCCCGGAACGGGAGGAGTGCCGCACGCGGACCCCGCTGGACACCGGCAACTCGGTCACGGCGCAGACCCTCTCGGCGGCGGTCGCGCTCGACTCCGCCCCGGCCGTGCTGGCCGTGACCGCCGACGCCCCCGGTGAGGGCGGCGAGGCGCCCGACGGCAGCGGCAACTACGCGGCCACCCCGCTCTCCCCGTCCTCCACGTGGCAGGCGGGCGGCAACTCCGGCTCCTTCACCTGGTCGTACCCGATCGCCCCGGTGGAGCCGGCGGCGGGCCCGGCGCCCACGCTCGACCTGTCCTACGACTCGGGCAGCGTGGACGGGCGCACCTCCACCACCAACAACCAGGGCACCTCGCTCGGCGAGGGCTTCGAGACCGCCGCCACCTCCTACATCGACCGCCAGTACGGCACCTGCCACGAGGACGGCCACGACAAGCTGTACGACCTGTGCTGGAAGTACGACAACGCCTCGCTCGTGCTGAACGGCAAGGCCACCGAGCTCGTCAAGGACGACACCAGCGGCAAGTGGCGGCTGAAGAACGACGACGCCTCCACGGTCATCCACTCCACGGGCGCCGACAACGGCGACGACGACGGCGAATACTGGACCGTCATCACCGGTGACGGCACCAAGTACGTCTTCGGGCTGAACAAGCTGAACGGCGCGGGCAGCCAGCGGACCAACTCGGTGTTCACGGTCCCGGTGTACGGCGACGACTCCGGCGAGCCCGGCTACGACAAGGGCGGCTCCTTCGCCGACCGCTCCGTCACCCAGGCGTGGCGGTGGAACCTCGACTACGTCGAAGACACCCACGGCAACGCCATGACGTACTGGTACACGGCGGAGACCAACTACTACCGGAAGAACAAGTCCGCCACCGCGACCACCTCCTACGTCCGCGGCGGCTACCTCGACAAGATCCTCTACGGGCAGCGGTCCGATACGCTGTTCACCGCGGACGCGCCGTACCGGGTGGTCTTCTCCTACGCCGAGCGCTGCACCGCCTCCGACTGCGGCAGCCTCACCAAGGACACCGCGGAGAACTGGCCCGACGTCCCCTTCGACGCCATCTGCAAGAAGGACGCGGACAAGGACGACTGCCACGCGGAGAGCCCGGCCTTCTTCAGCCGCAAGCGCCTGGTGAAGATCGAGACGAGCGTGCTGTCCGGCGGCGCGTACAAGCCGGTGGACTCCTGGGCGTTCACCCAGAAGTATCTGGACGGCGGCGACATCGGCAGCTCCGCCGACCAGACGCTGGCGCTGATGTCGATCACGCGGACGGGCTCGGCCGGTGACACGCCGCTGACGCTCGACCCCGTCTCGTTCACCTACACCATGCGGCCCAACCGGGTCGCCGGCGGCACCCAGCCGGGAGGCGGCAACATCCTGCCGCTGACCCGGCCGCGCATCGAGACGATCACCTCGGAGACCGGCGCGATCACGACGGTCTCCTACAACGAGCCCGAATGCGTGCGCGGCTCGGCGATGCCGAAGGCCGAAGACGACAACCAGATGTCCTGCTATCCGCAGTTCTGGCACATCAACGGCGCCACCGACGCCTCCATCGACTGGTTCAACAAGTACCGCGTGCTCGCGGTGAACATCGCCGACCCGGCCGGGCACAACCCGCTCGTCGAGTACGCCTACGAGTACTCCACGCCCGCATGGCGCTACAACGACAGCCCGTTCACCCCGGCCGATGAACGCACCTGGTCGCTGTGGCGCGGCTACCAGAAGGTCACGACATACGTCGGCGCCGCCGGCGGCACCCGCACCAAGTCGGTCACGGTGTACCTGCAGGGCATGAACGGCGACCGGCTGCTCAAATCCACCAGCCCGAGGACGGTCGACCCCGACAAGCGGCGCTCGGCCACCGTGCCGGGCCTCGACGTCGCCGGTCTCGACGTGCCCGACCTCACCGACTCCGAGCAGTACGCCGGCTTCACCCGCGAGGAGATCACCTACGACGGGTCTGCTCCGGTCGAGGTGACGGTCAACGACCCCTGGTCGGCGAGGACCGCCACCCAGCACAAGTCGTACGCCGACACCGAGGCGTACTACGTGCGCGTCGGGAAGACCTCCGAGCACACCTACCTGACCGTTCCCAAGACCTGGCGCACCGTCACCACCACCACGACGTACGACTCGTACGGCATGGCGGTGACCGAGGACAGCACGGGCGACACCGCCAAGAGCGGCGACGAGACCTGCACCCGCACCTGGTACGCCCGCGACGACGCCAAGGGCCTGAACTCGCTCGTCTCCCGCACCCGGGTGGTCGGCCGCCCCTGCTCGGTGAAGGAGGCCGACCTGTCGCTGCCCGCCGACAGCTCCACCGCCGGCGACGTGCTGTCCGACACGGCCACCGTGTACGACAACCCCACCGCGACCGGATGGTCGGCCGGCCAGAAGCCGGTGAAGGGCGACGCCACCTGGACGGGACGGGCCACCGGCTACCCGGCGGCCGTCACCGGCGGCGAGCGCCCGCCGACCGGCTGGCAGCGCACCGAGTCGACGACCTACGACGCGCTGGGCAGGCCGCTGACCGTCACCGACGCGGGCGGCAACACCACCACCACGGCGTACACGCCCGCGGGCGCCGGGGTCCCCACCAAGACGGTGGAGACCAACGCCAAGCAGCAGAAGGTGACGACGTTCCTCGACGGGTTGCGCGGCCTGCCGGTCCGCACCTACGACCCCAACAACGCCAAGACCGAGCAGACCTACGACGCGCTCGGCAGGCTGACCGGCGTGTGGCTGCCCGACCGCAGCAGGGACGGCGGGCAGACTCCCACCTACGCCTTCTCCTACGTCTACGAGCGGGGCAAGGCGCCCGCCATCGGCACCGCGACCATCAAGTCGTCGACCACCGCGAGCTGGTCGTACCAGATCTTCGACTCGCTGCTGCGGCCGATGCAGACGCAGAAGCCGACCCCGAACGGCGGGCGGCTGCTGACCGACACCCGCTACGACTCGCGCGGCCTCGCCTACGAGACCTACGCCGACATCTTCGACCCCAAGCAGACGCCGAACGCCACCTACACCCGGGAGGAGTACGGCGAGGCGCCCAAGCAGACGAACCTCGTCTTCGACGGCGCCGGGCGGCAGATCCGCAGCACGTTCCTGTCGTACGGGGTGGAGAAGTGGTCGACCACCACGACCTACACCGGTGACTCCACCGCCGTCAGCGCGGTGACCGGCGGCACGGCGGTCCGCACCATCACCGACGCACTCGACCGCACGGTCGAACGGCGCGAGTACAACTCGCCGTCGCCCGACGACACCCAGTACGGCGCGCTGAACTCCAGCGGGTACACCTCCACGTCGTTCACCTACCGGCCCGACGGCAAGGAGCTGACCGTCACCGGCCCCGACGGCGCGAAGTGGTCCTACACCTACGACCTGTTCGCCCGGCAGACCGGCATCGACGACCCCGACAAGGGCGCGAGCACGATCCGCTACACCGCGCTCGACCAGATCGACACGGTGACCGGCGCGAACGGCACGGTGTTGCTGTACGGCTACGACGAGCTCGGCCGCAAGACCGGGCTGTGGTCGGGGTCGCGGACCGACGCGAACAAGCTCGCCGCCTGGACCTACGACACCGTGGCCAAGGGCCAGCTCGCCTCGGCGACCAGTTACGAGGGCGGCGTGTCCGGCAGGGCGTACACGAAGAAGGTCCTCGCCTACGACGGGCAGTACCGCGCGACCAGCACCGAGATCGACATCGACCCGAACGACCCGATGGTGGTCTCCGGGGCGGCGAAGACCAGCTACGTCTTCGCCAGCGACTACAACCTGGACGGCACGCTGAAAAGCTCCACCGAGCCCGCGGCCGGCGGCCTGCCGGAGGAGAAGATCAGCCTGACCTACACGCCGACGGGGCAGGTCATCGGGCTGACCGGCACCACCGACTACCTGCAGAGGGCCGACTACAACGCCCTCGGCCAGCCCCTGCAGTTCACCCTCGGCCTGTCGGGGGCCGCGGAGGCCAAGAAGACCTTCCTCAACAACACCTACGAGGAGGGGACCGACCGGCTGACGCGGTCTTTCGTCACCACCCAGTCGACGCCGGTCAAGCCACAGGACCTCACCTATCACTACGACGACGCGGGCAACGTCACCGAGATCGCCGACACCCCCACCCAGGACGGCGCCGGGCCGGGCGACATCCAGTGCTTCGCCTACGACGGGCAGCGCCGGCTGACCGAGGCCTGGACGCCGGCGACCGACGACTGCACGAGCAAGACGCTGGGGGGCGCCGCGCCGTACCGGACCGCCTATACCTACACCGCCTCCGGGCTGCGGACGACGGAGACGCGCTACAGCGGCTCCACCGCCACCACCTCGACGTACTGCTACGGCGACGCCGCCAAGCGGCACGCCCTGACCGCGGTGGTGACGGGCTCCTGCACGGGCGCGACGGCCACCTATTCCTACGACGAGTCGGGCAACACGACCGGACGGAACGGCCAGGTGCTGACCTGGGACGCGCAGGGCCGCATCGCGACCCTGACCCAGGGCGGGCAGAAGACCGCCTACGTGTACGACGCCGACGGTGCGCTGCTGATCCGCCGCGCGGTGGGCGACGGGGAGAGCGTGCTCTACCTCGGCGCCACCGAGATCCACTCGAAGAAGTCGGGAAACACCGTCACCACCTGGGGCAGCCGCTTCTACGCCGCGGACACGCAGGTGATCGCGGTACGCACCACGCAGGGCGGCGGGAACACCGTCTCCTTCCTCGCCGGCGACCAGCACGGCACGTCCTCGCTGGCGGTCGACGCGGCCAGCCAGGCGATCAGCAAGCGCTTCACGACCCCGTTCGGCGCGCCGCGCGGGGACACGGTCGGCGGCGCGTGGCCCGACGACAAGGGGTTCCTCGGCAAGCCCGCCGACGCCGCCACCGGGCTCACCTACGTGGGGGCCCGCATGTACGACCCGGAGATCGGCAGGTTCCTGAGCGTGGACCCGGTGCTGTCCACCGACCAGGCCCAGTCGCTCAACGGGTACTCGTACGGCAACAACAACCCCGCCACGTTCAGCGACCCGACGGGCGAGGAGATCGGCTCGCGGCCCAACTCGTGCCAGTACGACCTGAAATACTGCGACAGGGAGACGCAGAAGAGCGTCGGGTACGACCCGAAGACGGGCAAGGTCGACCCCGCCAAGGGTGCCGCGTATCGCAATAAGAAGAAGTCCGGGAAGAAGAGCTACCCGACGCCGCGGCCGTCCCCGGGCCCGTCGCCCACCCCGC
>JADGHC010000401.1 GCA_019689655.1 Microbispora sp. | reverse complement strand
GCGCAGCTCACCCCCCGCACAACCCTCCGCCGGCCCCCGCGGCACCGGATCGCGGTCGCTGACGTCCCACACCTCGATGAACAGGCTCCGCCGCTCCACCCGCACCCGCACCGCCACCATGCGCAGCGCCACCGGGAACATCGACGAAGCCACCGGCGGGCTGGCCACCGCATCCGTCGCCCGCACCGCGTTCGTCACCAGCTCGGAGACGACCAGCTCCGCCGTCTCGGCCAGATGCGCAAGCTCCCACCCCCGCAACTTGCACCGTACGAACGCACGCGCCCGGCGCGGGGCGGTCGCGGCCGACCCGAACACCTCGAACGCGGTCCGGTGGCCCTCCTGCGAAGGGAAAGGAGAAGTCAGCATTCCGCGATGCGGGCATGGACGGACCGGCCGGCGAGGCCGGGGACGGCCACTCGGGAAGCACCCATGCCTCCGATCATTAGCCATGTACGGCCGCAAGGTGACCGTCTTCACAGCATTCATCTAACTTTCCGCTGCCCTTCACCCCGACCTCCGTACCTGACGGAAGATGACAGGAACGCGCGGCACGCTGGGCACATGAACGGACACGCCACCGGCAACTTCGACATCACCGGCTGGAACGACCTGGCCACCCGGGAGAAGGAAGGCGCCACCTTCGGCCGCAGCCACATCACCAAGACCTTCCACGGCGACCTCGTCGGCACCAGCACCACCGAGATCCTCACCGTCGTCACCCCCGAAGGCCCCGCCGCCTACGTCGGCGTCGAACACTTCGAAGGCACCCTCCACGGCCGCAAGGGCACCTTCGCCCTCCAGCACAGCGCCGCCAGCCACAACGGCCAGTCATGGCTGAAATGGCAGATCGTCCCCACCAGCGGCACCGGCGAACTGGCCGGCCTCACCGGCGAGGGCACGATCCACGCGGACGACGGCCACCGCTACGTCCTCGACTACACCCTGCCCGGCGCCTAACCCCGGCCGGGGGAGAGCCGTCCGCCATCCGGCCCAGCGCCCGGCCGGCACGACCTCGGCCGAGCCAGCCGGGCGCTCCGCCTCGCCCGTCCGTTACGCGGGCCGTACGTTGTGGTTGCCGGCGAACAGATTGCCGGGGTCCCACCGGCGCTTGACCGCCGCGAGCCGCCGATAGGTCCGCACCGGATAGACGGCGGCGACATCCTCCTCCGTGGCCGACGACAGGAATCCCGCGTAGGCGCCGTCGACGTACGGCGCGAGCCTGCCCCAGATCGCCCCCAGGCCCGGCCGCGCCGCCTCCACCACCGGCGCCGGCCCCACGACCGTGGTCACCACCAGCAACTCCGCCCGGCGATACGCGAAGGCCGTGGCATCGCCGGAAACCCGGGCCACCGCGCCACCGAGGCTGCGAACGGAGATGAACGGCGTCCCCTCCGCCGCCCCGGTCTCGGCGAGGATGGCGAGGACCTCGGGCACCGCCTCCCCACCGACGAACCCGCTCCGGGTGACCAGCCGAATCCCCGGCGGCGCGACGACCCCGTCCACCAGCGTGTCGGCGTACGGCCGCAGCGCGACCTCGTCGGCGATCACCGTGCCGAGCCGGCGGATCGGATCCACGGCCCGGGCCGCGAGCCGCGGGTCGTCGCCGTCGACGGCGACAAGGATCTCGACCGGCGCCGAGGGACCACCGGCGAGGGGATTGGCGAGGTTCGCGATGGAGGTGAGCTCGTCGGGGGCGGTGCGGAGATGGTCCGCCCACCCATGCAGCACGGTGGCCGCCTCCGACGCGGGGAAGGTGATCCTGCCGAAGAAGACGTCCGTCGTCTGATGAGCCGCGAACGTGAAGGCGGTCACGATGCCGAAATTGCCACCACCCCCGCGAATCGCCCAAAACAGGTCGGGGTTGTTCTCCGCGTCGGCATGCACGACCCGTCCGTCGGCCGTGACCACCTCGGCGGCGACAAGGCTGTCCAACGCCAGGCCGTGCTTCCTGACCTTCCAGCCGAGACCGCCGGCCAACGTCAGCCCGCCCACGCCGACGCTCCTGGTGTCACCCGAGGAGATCGCCAGCCCATGCGGGGCCAAGGCCGCCGCGACCCGGCCCCAGATGGCGCCGCCGCCGATCCGTACGAGATGACGCTCCTTGTCGACGACCTCGACGTCCGCGAGCCCGCCCAGGTCGATCACCACACCGCCGTCGTTGGTGCCGAAGCCCGGGAAGGCGTGGCCGCCGCCGCGCACCGACAGCGCGAGCCCGGCCTCCGCGGCGAACCGGACCGCCGCTTGCACATCCCCGACGTTCGCGGGCCGCAAGACGACGGCCGGGCTGCCCATGACCAGCATCGTGCGGCTGGCCGCTGCGTACTCCGCGGCCCCCGGTTCGACGACGTCACCGCCGAAGCCACGGCGAAGGGCCTCAAGCGCTGCGTTCATGGCTGTCCCCTTCACCGCGCCATGCCGGCGAACATGCCCGGTTCGTACGAGCCCCCCGGGTTACGCACGATCACGTTGAGCCGGTTGGCGGCGTTGATAACGGCGATCAGCGAGACCAGCGCGACGATCTGGTCGTCGTCGTAGTGTTCGCGCACCCGCTCCCAGGTCTCGTCGGACACACCGTGGCCGTCGGCGAGCCGGGTGCCCTCCTCGGTGAGCGCCAGCGCGGCCCGCTCCGCCTCGGTGAACACGGTCGACTCGCGCCAGGCGGCCACCAGATGGAGCCGGACCGCCGACTCCCCGGCGGCGGCGGCCTCCTTCGTGTGATAGTCGACGCAGAAACCGCAGCCGTTGATCTGGCTGGCCCGCAGCATCACCAGGTCCTGCGTGGCCCGGGGGAGCGGCGACTCCTGGATCGCCAGATTGACGTTGGCGATCCGCCTGGCGATCTTGACGCCGAGCTCGTTGGACATCAGGTCCATGCGGGGTTTCATGACCTCTGCTCCTCACTCGTGTGTGCTGCGCCGATCACCGGCGCGGCGTCTCGACGAGCAAGAGATCCCGGCCGTCCGATCCCCGTGACAACACGGCCGTGTGATACACATCACCGGCCACGGGTGTCACAACGCGGCAGGCACCGGGATCGTGTGCATGCAACGGCCGCAAACCAGCAGACAGGAACCCCGCGAATGAGCGACAAACCGATGGACACGCCTCAACCGCTCGGCGGCCCGACGGAACCCGCCGTGGACCCGGCCACCGCGGCCTTCGTCGCTCACCGCAACCTGCTGTTCACCGTGGCCTACGAGATGCTCGGCTCGGCCGCCGACGCCGAAGACGTCCTGCAGGAAACCTGGTTGCTGTGGGCGGGCGTCGACCTCCACGCCGTACGCGACCAGCGTGCCTACCTGGTGCGCATTACCACCCGCCAGGCCCTGAAGCGACTCCGGACGCTCGGCCGCCGCAGGGAGTCGTACGTCGGGCCGTGGCTGCCCGAGCCGTTGCTGACCGCGCCGGATGTGGCCGAGGACGTCGAGCTCGCCGAGAACCTCTCGATGGCGATGCTGCTGGTGCTGGAGACGCTGTCGCCGACCGAGCGGGCGGTGTTCGTGCTGCGCGAGGTGTTCGACCTGGACTATGACGAGATCGCCGAAGCCGTCGGCAAGAGCCAGGCCGCGGTCCGCCAGATCGCCCACCGTGCGCGCTCCCACGTCGCCGCCCGGCGCCCCCGCGACGCCGTCACCCCGGATCAGACCCGCCACGCCCTCCAGGCGTTCAAGCGGGCGGTCGAAACCGGCGACCTGCAGCACCTGCTCGACATCCTCGCCCCCGACATCGTCTTCCTGGCAGACGGCGGCGGACTCAAGCGGGCCGCCCCGACCCCCATCGTGGGCGCCGACCAGGTGGCCGACGTGCTGAGCAGGCTCACCCCCGCGACCTTGCTGCAACCCGCGCACGTCAACGGACACCCCGCGCTGATCGCCCGGCTCGACGGCCGCATCGACACCGTCATCACCATCCGCGTCGACGGCGGCCTCATCACCGGGCTCTACGCCGTACGCAACCCCGAGAAACTGTCACATATGGAGCGGGAGATCACCGTGACCCGCTGAACCCGGCAGACCAGCCACCGTCTCGTCAGAACAGCCCGTGTCTCGCCGTTGACCGGCGGGGGAGAGGTTACTGTGTGTAACCGGCCGACCTGCTCGATTTGCTCCCGCCCCGGGCGGCCCTCGGCCGCGGCCCGATCTACCCGGTACCGCCGAGCCCGTCCGTCATCGCGTCCCGACGTCATCCGGCACCGGTCCGCGCCCGCGTACGACCACCCGGTCGCTCAATCACGCGAGCGCGTCAGCCGGGGGACGGTGGCGCTCGACCGCGATGATTCACGCGGGGAGAGGACCTGCCGGAGGAGCGGCCGGAATAGCTAACTTGACATAATGTTCATTATCGAGCATTGCCGGGAGGGCTTGAGAGGGGGCGATCGCCGGGCGTGAACCCCCGCGCCGCCGTGGCCCGTACCCGCCGGGCGGCACGCGGAAGCCCAGGCGCGGCACACGCATCGCGCACGCCGTACGGAGAAAGATCGAACCGCATGGAGCGTCCGCGCGCGGGCACGACGTCAGGGCTTTCCGGCCGCCGCGGTGGCCATCGCCGCAGACGACTTTTGATCTTGACGGAGGACGACGACCGGCGTCCCGGCCACATGGGCCTTACGCCGGCCGATGCCCGCCACAGGCTGTCCGTTTTGTCCCACCCCTCCCGGTCGCGGCATAGCGGAGCCGACCCCAAACGCCACATCCGTTGTCATACCGGACAGAAGATGAATTCTGTCTGGTATAGCGAGCAAAGTCCGATATGGATGACCTTCGGCCGGCCATGCTCATGGCCGCACCATGGGCGGCCATGAGCATGCATCCCCCCCGATGAGGGCGTTCCCGCCCCGGCTCGCGAAGGCGATCCGCACCGGCGGAAAGAACCGTTCGATCTCGCCGGCTACGTCCGGCGTATCAGAGGTGGTCCTTGTTTCATCTGCGCCATCTCGGCGGGCGCTCCCGGCTACGACTTTGAGCAGATCCTCTTCGAGGACGAGCACCACATCGCTTTTCTGGACCGCTACCCCACCCTGCCCGGCAAGGTCCTGGTGGCGCCCAGAGCCCACGTCGAGCATGTCGTCCGGGACCTTGACGAACACGCCTACCTGCGGCTGATGCGGACAATCCGCCGGATCGCCCTGGCGGTCGAGGCGGTCGTGCCCTCCGAGCGGACCTACCTGCTCTCCCTGGGCAGCCGGCAGGGCAACGCCCACCTGCACTGGCATATCGCTCCCCTGCCTCCGGGGACTCCCTACGAGCGGCAGCAGTACCACGCTCTGATGACCGAGAACGGAGTGATCCCCTGGTCGGTGCAGCAGGCCGTCGACCTCGCCAGGCGTCTGCGCGCGGCCCTGTCCGAGATCGGCGAGGACGGATGACGCCCGGCACGCACGTCCTCCCCTCCGGGGAACCACGCGGGAGCTTCGCGCGTGGGCCGCTCACGCCCGATCGGCCGCCTGCGTGGGGGCGGGTGCCGGCGCATCGCCGGGAAGGGCAGGTGAGGTCTTCCGGCGGGTGCCGAGCATGACAAGCAGCGAAGCGGCCGTCAGCGCCACACCGAACCAGACGACGCTCGTGACGCCCAGGTGATCGGCGAACAGTCCGCCGAACAACGCGCCGAGCGCGATGGACGTGTTGTACGCCATGGTGTTGAGGGACATCGCGGCTTCGAATGTGTCGGGCGCGGCGGCCTGCGTCATGGTGACCTGGGAGAGCTGGACGACGCCGAACGAGACGCCCCAGACGACGAGCGTGACGATCGATCCGGCCTGC
>JADGHC010000014.1 GCA_019689655.1 Microbispora sp. | reverse complement strand
CCCCCCCCGCCCCCCCCACCGCCGTTCGCCTCGCGAGCACGATCCGAACGACCCGAACGACCTTCACTGTTCAGGACAAGGTGACTCTCGGTTAGTAAATCCTGACGTAGCGGAATGTTGACCGACCGGTCAATCAGGCAGACCGTCAGGTAATAGGTCACCTCTCCCGTACGGAGGCACGGATGGATCTCAGCAGATCGTTTTCCGACGTCGTCGCCCTCGTCGCCGGACTGGTCGCGGTGCTCGCGCCGTTCTTCTGGGCCGACGCCCAGGCGGCCACGCAGCCGCTGCTCGTGCTCGGCGCCCTGCTCGTCGTCTCCGCCCTGTGGTCGATCCTGGGCGCCGGCGGCGCCAGCTCCTGGGTGACCGCGGCGTTCGGCGCCCTGCTGTTCGTCGCCCCCTGGGCCTTCGGCTTCGACGGCGACGCCGCGTCGGCGTGGACCGCCTGGATCACCGGCGCCGTCACCGTCCTCATCGGCCTGCTGACCGCGGTTCAGGCACGCGGCCGGACGACCGTCGCCGCCTGACCCTCCGGGCCCGCCCGGCAGGACGAGCACCCTCCCGTCCGCGTACGGCCCCGCCGCCCGTCGCTTCCTCCCCGGCGACCGGCGGCGGGGCCGTACGCCTTTCCGGCCTCGCCCCTTGACTTTGCGGCAATCTACGCCCAGTCTGTTGCGTATAGCGCTTCCTGTTCCATCTTACGAAACGGGACCCTTCGCATGATTCCTGCGTGCCCCCTTGCCGCCCTGCCCAGGGGCGAGGCCCTGCGACTCGAGACAGACCCCCCGATCGCCGTCTTCCACACCGAGGACGGTGAACTGTACGCGGTTGACGACACTTGCACGCACCAGGACGCGTCGCTCGCCGACGGATGGCTGGAAGGGTGCGAGGTGGAGTGCCCCCTGCACGCGTCGCGCTTCGACCTGCGCACGGGCGAGGTGGACGCTCCCCCCGCGAAGCTGCCGGTGCGCACCCACCAGGTGGTGGTCAAGGACGAGACCATCTACGTGGTGCCGTCGGAACTCCCGCCGAACCTCCCGCCCGGCGTCCGCACCGGGTCGGCCTGAGACGCACTGGGGGTGCCGTGAACTCCGTCGCAATCGTCGGCGCGTCGCTCGCCGGGCTTTCGGCGGCCCGCGCGCTTCGCGCCCAGGGCTTCGGCGGGCGCCTGACGATCGTCGGGGCGGAGCCACACCGCCCCTACGACAGGCCCCCGCTGTCCAAGGAGTTCCTCGCCGGCCGGATGACGGCGGCCGACCTCGCTCTCGAAGGCGACGGCGAGGACCTCGGCGCCGAGTGGCGCCTGGGCGTCGCCGCCACCGGGCTGGAGCCGGGCGGCCGGCTGCGGATCACGCTCTCCGACGGGTCCGCCGTCGAGGCGGAGGGCGTGGTGATCGCCACCGGCGCGGTCGCCCGGACCCTCGGGAGCGAGCTCGCCGGGGTGCACACGCTGCGCACCCTGGACGACGCGGCGGCCCTGCGGGCCGATCTCGAGGCCGCCCGGCGGCTCGTGGTAGTCGGGGCGGGCTTCATCGGCGCCGAGGTCGCCTGCGTGGCCCGCGAGCTCGGGCTCGACGTGACGATCGTCGAGGCGGCGCCCGCGCCCTTCGCCCGCGCGCTCGGGCCCGAGATGGGCACCGCGCTCGCCGGGCTGCACGAGGACCACGGGGTGCGCCTGATCTGCGGCGCCACCGTACGGGCCCTGACGGGCGAGGGCCGCGTCGACGGGGTGCTGCTCGAGGACGGGCGCCGCCTGGAGGCCGACGTCGTGCTCGTCGGCATCGGCGCGCGGCCGGCCGTGGAGTGGCTCGAGGGCAGCGGGGTCGAGATCGGCGACGGCGTGCTCTGCGACGCCGGCGGCGCGACGAACGTGCCGGGAGTGGTCGCCGTCGGCGACTGCGCCGCCTGGTTCGATCCCGCCGTCGGCACCCACCTGCGGGTGGAGCACTGGACCGGCGCGGCGCGGCGTCCCGCGACGGCCGCGCAGACGTTGCTGTCCGGCGGCGCCGCCGTGCCGGGCAGCCTCGCACCGCCGTACCTATGGTCCGACCAGTACGGCATGCGCGTGCAGTTCGCGGGGCACACGCTGCCCGGGGACGAGGTGAGCATCGAGGAGGGCGACCTCGCCTCCCGCCGTTTCCTGGCCGTCTACCGGCGGGAAGGCCGCACGGTGGCGGTGCTCGGCATCGACCAGCCGCGCTCGTTCACCCGGTGGCGCCGCCGTGTGAACGAGCCCGTCGCCGCCGCGCGATGAGCGCCGTCCCGGTGTTCCGCGCCCGCCGGCACCCCGCCGGCGGGGACGGGGGTCACCCCACGTGGCCGAGACGGTGACTGATGTCGTCGGCGCCCGCGACGAGCACGGGCGCGAGCTCGCGCATGCGTTCCTCGCTGAACCGGTAGGCCGGGCCGGAGGCGCTGACGGCGGCCACCACCTCGCCCTCGTGGGAGCGGATGGGCGCCGCGATCGCGTTCAGCCCGATCTCGTACTCCTCAACGGTGATCGCGTACCCGAGGCGCAGCGTGTCGTCGAGCTGCCGCCGCAGTTCGTCGGCGTCGGTCACGGTGGCGGGCGTGAAGCGTTCGAGCCCGGCGGCGATGACGCGCTCGCGTTGCCGCTCGTCGAGGTAGGCGAGCAGCACCTTGCCGCTCGACGTGGCGTGCAGCGGGGTGGGCTGGCCGACCCAGTTGTGCGCGGTCACGGCCGCCGGGCCGCGCACCTGGTCGAGGTTGATCGCGTAATGGGACCGCGCGACGGCGATGTTGACGGTCTCGCCGATCTCCTCGGCGAGCCTCCGGCACACCGGACGGCTCTGCTGCACGAGGTCGAGCCGCGCCGCCACCCCGGCCGCGAGCCGGACGATGCCGAAGCCGAGACGGTACTTGCCACGGTCCTCCGCCTGCTCCGCCAGGCCGCGCGCCTCGAGGGCCCCGAGCAGGCGGAACGCGGTGGACTTGTGGACACCGATCTCCGCGGCGAGCTCGCTCACGCCCGCCTCGCCGCGCCGGGAGAGGATCTCCAGGATCGACACCGCCCGGTCCACCGACTGGACGCCGCCGCTCCCCTCGGACCGCGCGGCGGGCTCCTCGGTCCCCGCCGGGTCGGAGTCCGGCGCCGGACGTTGCGAATACTGCACCCTATTGCGCATATCAATATCATCCTGCCCGGGAGGCGGACATGTATGACTTTGTCATCGTCGGCGGCGGATCAGCGGGGAGCGCGCTCGCGAACCGGCTGTCGGCCGACCCCTCCAACCGCGTCCTCGTGCTGGAGGCGGGCCGTCCCGACTACCTGTGGGACGTGTTCATCCACATGCCGGCCGCGCTGATGTTCCCGATCGGCAGCCGGTTCTACGACTGGAAGTACGAGTCCGAGCCCGAGCCGCACATGCACGGCCGGCGGATCTACCACGCCCGCGGGAAGGTGCTCGGCGGGTCGAGCAGCATCAACGGCATGATCTTCCAGCGCGGCAACCCCATGGACTACGAGCGCTGGGCCTCCGACCCGGGCATGGAGACCTGGGACTTCGCGCACTGCCTGCCGTACTTCAAGCGCATGGAGACCTGCCTCGCGGCCGACCCCTCCGACCCGATGCGCGGGCACAGCGGGCCGCTGGTGCTGGAGCGGGGGCCGGCCAGGAACCCGCTGTTCCAGGCGTTCTTCGAGGCCGTGCAGCAGGCGGGCTACCCGCTGACCGACGACGTGAACGGCTACCGCCAGGAGGGCTTCGCGCCGTTCGACCGCAACGTGCGGCGCGGGCGCCGCCTGTCCGCCGCCCGGGCCTACCTCCACCCCGTGATGAAGCGGCCGAACCTCACCGTCAAGACCCGGGCGTACGTCACGAAGATCCTGTTCGAGGGCAAGCGCGCGGTCGGCGTGGAGTTCGACGGCGGCAAGCGGGTGCGGGCCGGCGAGGTCATCCTCTGCGGCGGCGCGATCAACTCGCCGCAGCTGCTGCAGCTTTCCGGCGTGGGCCCCGCCGACCACCTGAAGTCGCTCGGCATCGACGTGGTCCAGGACCTGCCGGGCGTCGGCCAGAACCTCCAGGACCACCTGGAGGTCTACATCCAGTACGCCTGCAAGCAGCCGGTGTCGATGCAGCCGGCGCTGAAGTGGCGCAACCGGCCGTGGATCGGCGCCCAGTGGCTGTTCCTGCGCAAGGGCCCCGGGGCCACCAACCACTTCGAGGCCGGCGGCTTCGTCCGCGGCAACGAGGACGTCGACTACCCCAACCTGATGTTCCACTTCCTGCCCGTCGCCGTACGATACGACGGCTCGGCCCCGGCCGGCGGGCACGGCTACCAGGTGCACATCGGGCCGATGTACTCCGACGCCCGCGGCTCGGTGATGATCAAGAGCGCCGACCCCCGGGTGAAGCCCGCGCTGCGGTTCAACTACCTGTCCACCGCCCAGGACCGCCGCGAGTGGGTCGAGGCCGTACGGGTGGCCCGCCACATCCTCAACCAGCCGGCGCTGGACGCGTTCAACGGCGGCGAGCTGTCCCCCGGGCGGCACGTCGAGACCGACGAGCAGATCCTCGACTGGGTGGCCAGGGACGGCGAGACCGCGCTCCACCCGTCCTGCACGGCCAAGATGGGCGTGGACGAGATGTCCGTGGTCGACCCGCTGACCATGCGCGTGCACGGCCTGGACGGCCTGCGGGTCGTCGACGCCTCGGTCATGCCGTACGTCACGAACGGCAACATCTACGCCCCGGTGATGATGGTCGCGGAGAAGGCGGCCGACCTGATCCTCGGCAACACTCCCCTGCCTCCGGAGTACGTGGAGTTCTACCGGCACCGGAAGGACGCCTGACATGAAGGACCTGTACATCGGCGGGCAGTGGCGGGACGCCGCCGAGGGCGGCAGGCGGGAGATCCACTGCCCGGCCGACGAGGAGCACGTCGCGACCGTCGCCGAGGCCACCCGGGCCGACACCGAGGCGGCGATCGCGGCGGCCCGCCGGGCGTTCGACGAGGGCCCCTGGCCGCGCACGCCGGAGCGCGAGCGCGGGGCGCTGCTGCTGCGGGTGGCCGACCTGCTGGAGCGGGACAAGGCCGAGATCGCCCGGGCCGAGTCGCTGGACACCGGCAAGCGCCTGGTGGAGAGCGAGTACGACGTCGACGACGTGATCGCGTGCTTCCGCTACTTCGGCGGGATCGCCGGGACCGACGCCGGGCGGGTGGTCGACACCGGCCGCGCCGACGCGATCAGCCGGGTGGTGTACGAGCCGGTCGGGGTCTGCGGCCTGATCACGCCGTGGAACTACCCCTTGCTGCAGACCTCCTGGAAGGTCGCGCCCGCGCTGGCGGCCGGGAACACCTTCGTGCTCAAGCCCAGCGAGCTGACCCCGTCCACGGCGATCATGCTGATGCGCCTGCTGGAGGAGGCGGGGCTGCCGCCCGGCGTGGGCAACCTCGTGCTGGGCGCGGGCGCGGAGGCCGGGGCGCCGCTGGCCGAGCACCCGGACGTCGACATGGTGTCGTTCACCGGCGGGCCGGCGACGGGCCGGTGGATCATGGCCGCCGCCGCGCCGACGGTCAAGCGGGTCGCCCTGGAGCTGGGCGGCAAGAACCCCAACATCGTGTTCGCCGACGCCGACTTCGACACGGCCGTCGACTTCGCGCTGACGGCCGTGTTCCTGCACTCGGGCCAGGTCTGCTCGGCCGGGGCCCGGCTGCTGGTGGAGGACTCCATCCACGACGCGTTCGTGGACGAGGTGGTACGGCGGGCCGAGCGCATCAAGCTGGGCGGGCCGTTCGACCCCGAGGCCGAGACCGGGCCGCTCATCTCCGCCGCGCACCTGGCCAAGGTGGAGGCGTACGTCGAGGCGGGCCTCGCCGAGGGGGCGACGCTGCGCTGCGGCGGCCGCCGGGTGGACGGCAAGGGCTACTTCTACCGGCCGACCGTGCTGGACGACTGCCACCGCGGCATGCGGGTGGTCCGCGAGGAATCGTTCGGCCCGGTGCTCACGGTGGAGCGGTTCTCCGGCGAGGACGAGGCCGTCGCGCTGGGCAACGACACCGACTACGGCCTCGCCGGGGCGGTGTGGACGACCGACGCGGGCAAGGCGCAGCGGGTTGCCGCCCGGCTGCGGCACGGCACGGTGTGGATCAACGACTACCACCCGTACGTCCCGCAGGCGGAGTGGGGCGGGTTCAAGCAGTCCGGCATCGGGCGGGAGCTCGGCCCGACCGGCCTGAACGAGTACCGAGAGATCAAGCACATCTGGCAGAACACCGACCCCCGCCCGCAGCACTGGTTCCGCCCCTGACGGGTCAGTCCCGCCCGTACGCGGCCGGGAAATCCCCGATGCGCGCGTCCATCTCGGGCGGCGAGTCCGCGGCGCCCGCAGCGCCTCCGGGCCGGGATGGGGCATGCTGAGGGGCATGGATGTGTCGGTCCGCTTCGCGCCCGAACTGTGGCTCTTCCTCTCCCCGCGCAACCGGCGGCCCGAGGTGCTCCTGCCGTACGACGGGACGTCCTCGCTCGGCCACCTGATCGAGTCGGCGGGCGTCCCGCTGACCGAGATCGGGCAGCCGGCCGCCGGCGGCCTGCCGGTGGATCCGTCGTACCGGCCGGGCCCGGACGAGGTGGTGGAGGTGCCGCCCGTGCCCCGGCCCCAGCCGGCGCCGACCGCGGCCTTCCTCCTCGACGTGCACCTCGGCACGCTGGCGCGGCGCATGCGCCTGGTCGGGCTGGACACGGAGTACGACAACGACCTGGACGACGACACGCTGGTCGAGCGGGCCAACGCGGAGAACCGGGTGCTGCTCACGCAGGACCGCGGCATCCTGCGGCGCCGGGCGCTGCGGCTCGGCGCGTTCGTGCGCGGGTCCCGGCCGGACGACCAGTTCGCCGACGTGCTCGACCGGTTCCGCCCGCCGCTGGCCCCCTGGACCCGGTGCACGGCCTGCAACGGCCTGCTGGAACGGGCCGGCAAGGACGAGGTGGAGGCGTCGCTGGAGCCCGGCACCCGGCGCAGCTACGACGAGTTCGCCCGCTGCGCCGCCTGCGGCCGGGTCTACTGGCGCGGCGCCCACAGCGACGACCTCGCCGCCGTCGTCGACCGCGCCCGGCACGCCGTCTCGGGAGCGTACGGCGTCCCCGGCCGGACCGGCTGATCACCCCTCGGGGGCCCGGACGTCAGGACGCGGCCGAGTAGGACGAGGACAGCTCCTTCTCGAACCAGTCGATGGTGCGGCGCAGGCCGGTGACCGGGTCGATCCGGGGCAGCCAGCCGAGCCGCTCCGTCGCGAGCGAGATGTCGGGGCGGCGGACGGCGGGATCGTCCACGGGCCGCTCGACGAACCGGATCGGGGACGAGGAGCCCACGAGGTCGCGGATCGTCTCCGCCAGCTCCGTCATCGACATCTCCGCCGGATTGCCGATGTTGACCGGCCCGGTGACGTCGCTTTCCGCGAGCGCGAGCACGCCGTCGACCGTGTCGTCCACGTAGCAGATCGACCGGGTCTGGCCGCCGTCGCCGGTCACCGTGATCGGCTCGCCGAGCAGCGCCTGGCGGATGAACGTGGGGATCGCCCGGCCGTCGTGGGGCCGCATCCGCGGGCCGTACGTGTTGAAGATCCGCACGATCGCGGTGTCGGCGCCCCGTGCGTTGCGGTAGGCGGTGGTCAGCGACTCGGCGAAGCGCTTGCCCTCGTCGTACACGCTGCGCGGGCCGACCGGGTTGACGTTGCCCCAGTACGTCTCCTTCTGCGGGTGCTCCAGCGGGTCGCCGTACACCTCGCTGGTGGAGGCGAGGACGAACCGCGCGCCCTTCTCGGCGGCGAGCCCGAGCGCGTGCAGCGTGCCCATGCTGCCGGCCTTGAGGGTCTCGATCGGATAGCGCAGATAGTCGGCCGGAGACGCGGCCGAGGCGAAGTGGAGCACCACGTCGACCTGGCCGGGCACGTGGATGAACCCGGTCAGGTCGCACTCCACGAGCCGGAACGCCGGCCGCCCGAGCAAATGCTCCAGATTGCGCGGCGACCCGGTGAGGAAGTTGTCCAGGCAGACGACCGTAGCGCCGCGTTCCAGCACCCGCTCGCACAGATGCGAGCCGAGGAACCCGGCGCCCCCGGTGACCACGACACGCGATCCCTTCACCGCACCCCCACTCCTCGCAGCCTCGTGACCGCGTCGAGCACCTCGGCCACGCCGATCTCGAGCAGTCCCTCCGACGGTCGGTCGCCATGCGGGTCGCCCCTGCACCCGGCCCACAACGCGATGTGCGGCCCCTCCGGCGGCGGCCCCCACAACGCCGGCGGCACCGGGCCATAGAGGACGACCGACGGCGTGCCGACGGCGACGGCCAGATGCGACACGCCCGTGTCGCCGCAGACGACCAGCGCCGCGTGCGCGGTCAGCGCGGCGAGCCCGGCCAGGTCCGTACGGCCGGCCAGCACGCACTCCTCCGGCAGCCCGGCGAGCCGGGCGACGTGCCGGGCGAGCGCGGTCTCGGTCGCATCGCCGGTGACGACGACCCGGTGCCCCCGGCCGGCCAGTTCGGCCGCCACCCGGGCGAACCGGTCCGGCGGCCACCGCCGCGCCCGGAACGCCGCCCCCGGGTGGATGATCACCTCGCCGCCGGACAGCGGGCTCGGCCCCGGATCGCCCAGCGCGAAGTCCTCCGGGTCGGCCGGGATGCCGTACCACTCCAGCAGCGAGCACCACCGCCGTCTCTCATGCGTCTCCGGCTCCCACGGCGGGCCGTCCACATCCGGCACCAGGGGGTGGGCATGCGTGAGCAGGCGCCCCGGCCGGGTGCGGCGCAGCGCCCGGATGCTCTCCGGGCCGCTGCCGTGCAGATTGACCGCCACGTCCGGCGAGTCGTACGGCACCGGCCCCGGGCCGGACACGTCGAGCACCTCGTCGACGCCGCCGATCAGCGGCACCAGCCCGCCGAGGCGGGCCGGGGCGGCCAGCACGAGGTGGTGCCGGGGATGCGCCCGGCGCAGCGCCCGCAGCGCGGGCACCGAGGTCAGCAGGTCGCCGAGCCCGAGCCCGCGCAGGGCGAGCAGCACCGGTCCGTCCGCTACGGCCATGACGTCTCCGTGGAGGCGCACACGACCAGCTCCCTGACCTCGCAGCCGCGCGGCTGGCCGAGCGCGAACACGATCGCCGCGGCGACGTCCTCCGGCTGGTTCAGCCGGGCGTCCGGGCCGGGCCTGTACCGCTCGGGGCGGCCGTCGAAGAAGGCGGTCCGCATGCCGCCGGGGATCAGCAGGGTCACTCCCACCTGCCCGGCCAGCTCGGCCGCCAGTGCGCGGGTGAAGCCCACCACGCCGAACTTCGACGCGCAGTAGGCCGTCGCGTCGCCGACGGCGCGCACCCCGAGCGTGGAGGCGACGGTGACGACCTTGCCTCCCGACCGGCGGAGGTAGGGCAGGGCCGCCCGGACCACCGCGGCGGTCCCGAGCAGGTTGACCGCGATCACCCGTTCCCATTCCCCGGCGGGCACCTCGTCCAGCCGGCCGCAGGCGTCGACGCCCGCCGCCGTCACGACGCCGTCGAGCCCGCCCGCCCGTTCGGCCAGCTCGCGTACGGCCCGCTCGGCCTGCCCGCGGTCGGCCAGGTCGGCCCGCACGTGCTCGATCCCGCCGTCCGGCTCGTTCCGGTCGACGACCAGCGGCCGTCCCCCGGCCTTGGCGACCGCCACGGCGGTGGCCCTGCCCAGGCCGGACGCGCCACCGGTGATCAGTACGTTTCCCACCATCGAGGTCGGTTCCTTTCGATAGGCGGACGGCCCCCGGCGGGGGTCTTCTCACGCGGCCACCTTGTCGATCACGTCACAGAGCATGTGGATCACCGCGAGGTGCACCTCCTGGATGGTCGCGGTGTCGTCCGCGGGCACGGTCAGGGCCTCGTCGCACAAGTCGGCGAGCGGATTGGGCCCCGGTCCGGTCAGCGCCCAGGTCGTCAGGCCGCACTCGCGCGCGGCCTCGGCCGCCCCGGTCACGTTGCGGCTCATCCCGCTGGTCGACAGGCACAGCAGCACGTCGCCGGGGCGGCCGTGCGCACGCACCTGCCGCGCGTACAGCTCGGCCATGCCGTAGTCGTTGCCGATGGCGGTCAGGGACGAGGTGTCGCCGTGCAGCGGGATCGCGGCGTACGGCCGCCGGTCCGTGCGATAGCGCCCGACCAGCTCGGCGGTCAGGTGCTGTGCCTCGGCGGCCGAGCCGCCGTTGCCGCAGGCCAGCAGCCGCCCGCCGCCGCTCAGCACGGCCGCGAGCTTGCGGCCCCAGGCGTGGATCTTGGGCGTCTCCGGGTCCACCGCCGTCAGCGCGGCGCTCAGCCGGGCCAGATGAGGATGCATCGCTCAGCCTCCCGCGGCGGTGAGGGTGCGCAGGCACCCGCCGGCCAGGTTGCGGTACACGGATTCGGTCTGCTCGGCGATCCGCGGCCAGCCGTAGCGGGCGCGGGCCCGCCGGGCACCGGCGGCCGACAGCGCCGCCCGCAGGCCGGGCCGCGCCAGCAGGTCGCCGAGCGCACGGGACAACGCGCGGGGCCGGCGGGGCGGCACGAGCACCCCGCATCCCGCGACCGTGTCCAGGTGGCCGCCGACCGCCGAGGCGACCACCGGCACCCCGCAGGCCAGGGCCTCCAGGGGCACCATGCCGAACGGCTCGTACCAGGGGACGGTCACCAGCACATCCGCGGAGCGCATGAGGGCGGGGACCTCGGCCCGGCGCACGCTGCCGATCAACCGGACCCGGTCGCCGAGGCCGAGCCCGCCGGCCAGCGCGCGCAGCCGGCGGCTCTCCTCGTCACCCGGGTCGCCGCCCGCGATGACGAGTTCGGCGCCGGGCACCTGCCGTATGGCCCGGATGACGGTGTCCACCCCCTTGCGCGGCACCATGCGCCCGATGCTCAGCACCCGGGGCCGGTCGCCGCGCGGAGCGGCCGGGCCGTCGGGGCGGAACAGGCGCAGGTCGACGCCGCACGGCACGACCACGATCCGGTCGCGCGGCACGCCCATCGTGACCAGCTCCCGCACCTCGTCCGAGCAGGTGGCGATGATCGCGACCACCCGGCGGCCGATGTCGCGTTCGGCGGCGATCCGGCCGGGCGGGCTGGTGTCGGCCTCGCCCTGCCAGCGCCGCTTGACGGTGCCGAGCGCGTGGAAGGTCTGCACGACCGGCACGCCCAGGTCCTCCGCCGCCGTCAGCGTGGCCAGCCCGCTCATCCAGAAGTGCGCGTGCGCCACGTCGGGCGGCTCGGCCTTCCACCTGCGGGCCAGGTGCTCGGCGAACTCCGGCATGTACGGCAGCAGCTCGTCCTTGGGCAGCGGCTCGGCCGGGCCGGCGGGCACGTGCTCGACGGTGACGCCGGCGGCCATCGGCACGACGTCCGGCTGCCGGGGGGAGGTGCGCCGCGTGTGCACGACGACCTCGTTGCCCCGTTCGGCCAGGGCCAGCGCCAGCGCCGCGACGTGCACGTTCTGCCCGCCGGCGTCCACGCCGCCGAGGCTCGCCAGCGGGCTCGCGTGCTCCGACACGAGGGCGATCCTCATGACACCCCCTCCTTCACCGCCTCGCCCAGGGCCGCCGTGGCCAGGCGGCGTACGGCGTGCACGACCTGCTCGCCGCCGACGGCGGACAGGCACGGATGGCCGGGTATGGGGCAGATCCTCGCCCTGCTCCCCCGGCAGGGCGCCTGCTGGTCCCCGAGGACCAGCGCAGGCACGCCGTACGGGGCCCAGCGGGCGGCGGGCACGACCGGCGCGAACAGGCTCACCACGGGCGTGCCGACGGCCGCCGCGAGATGGGCGGGGCCGGTGTTGGCGGCCACGACCACAGACGCCCCGGCCAGCACGGCGGCGAGCTCGGCGAACGTGGTCGCCCCGCCCAGGTCGACCGCGAAGCCGGAGCCGGCGGCGGGGCCGGAGACGATCGCGGTCAGCGCGCGCTCCCCCGGGCCGCCGGTGACGACGACCCGCTCGCCCGCGGCCAGCAGCGCCTCGACCGCCTCCGCCCAGCGCTCGGCGGGCCACGCCCGCGCCGGCGCGGTCGTGCCGGGATGCACCACCACGTATCCGGGCGGGCCGGTGAGGTGCTCCACGTCCGGCAGCGGCCCGCGTACGGCGAGCCGCCCGTCGTCGCCCGGCGGCAGGTCGAAGCCGGCGGCGCGGGCGAGGCCGAGCATCCGCTCCGGTTCGGGGACGTCCACGCTCTCGTCCACGACGTGTCGCACGTCGAGCAGGGAGCCGGGGTAGTCCTCGCTGATCGCGGCGATGCGCGGCACTCCGGCCAGCCGCAGCAGCAGGGCGGTCGGCAGCGCCGACTGGTGGAACGACGTGAAGATCACGGCCACGTCGGGGCCGACGGCCCGGACCTGCTCCACCAGGCGGGCCGCGTGCCCGGAGGTCATCGGCACCGGGTCGGGGTCGATCCACGGGGCGCGCCACTCCAGGACGCGGTCGACGCCGGGCAGCAGCTCGGCCGCGGCCCTGCCGTACGGGCCGGCGAGAATGACGACCTCCCGCGCCCCGGCGGCCACGGCGCGCACGGCCGGTCCCGCGAGCAGCACGTCGCCCGCGTTGTCGTGCCGCACGACCAGAGCGGTCCCGATCACGGGCGCCTCCCCGTCCGGACCGCGATCTCGCCCCTGATCCGGTGCGCGCAGGCGATCGGGGGGATGACCACGCTGGTCACGGCCATGCGCACCGCCTCGCCCGGGGTACGCGGGCCCGGGGCGATCCGCGCCCAGGCGAACTCGGCGGTGAAACCGAGCCAGGCGAGCCCGGCGACGGCGGCCAGGCGCCTGCGACGCCCCCCGGCGGCGGTGAGCGCGAGCAGGCCCATGCCGGTGGTGAGGGCGTGCCGCCCCAGCCTGCCCCGATGGCCGCCGACGGCGGCCCGCCAGCCGGGGCCGTGCACGTGGCGCATGAGCGCGTCCGACGCGTTGCCGCGCTGGAGGCGCACGCTGGACCAAAAGCCGTCGTCGCGCACCGGATGGCGGGTCAGGCGCTCCCCCTTCACCAGGGCGAACCCGGCGCGCTCGACCCGCAGCGCGAGGTCGGCGTCCTCCCGGTACGCCCCGGGGAAGCGCTCGTCGAACCCCCCGGCCGCCTCCAGGGCCGCCCTGCGGTAGGCCATGTCGGCGGTGATCCAGTCGGCGCCGGCCAGCCCGGCGGTGTTGCGTTCGGCGTCGGTCGGGCGGCGGTCCGCCGGCAGCGGCACCTCCAGCCGTCCCTGGCTGCCGCCGACGTGGGCGGGCAGGCGGGCGAGGTCGGCGGTCAGCGCGCGGACCCAGCCGGGGCCCGGCACCACGTCGTCGTCGAGGAATACCACCCACGGCGTGGCCGCGGCCCGCCATCCGGCGTTGCGCGCGGCGGCGGGGCCGCGTCCGCCCGACCTGAGCACGCGTACGCGCGGCGGGACCGCGAGCGGCTTCGGGTCGTCCTCCGGCCGGTCGTCGACCACGATCACATCGGGGCCGGGTTCTACGGCGGCGAGCGTGGCGTCCAGGCTCGGCCGCCCGATCGTCGGGATGACGACGGTCACGGCCGGCCCCGCAAGCTCGGTCGTCATCGGGCGAACACCGCCCCTCTGCGCACGACGTACGGGCCGAGGACGAGCACGTCCACCGGGGCGGAGCCGAAGCACTCCAGCGCGTCGCGGGGGTCGTCCGCCATCGGGCGGCCGGCCGTGTTGAGGCTCGTGTTGACCAGCACGGGCAGCCCGGTGCGCGCCTCGAACTCCTCCAGCAGCCGCGCGAGCAGCCCGTCGCGGCCGCGCTCGACGGTCTGCACCCGGGCCGTGCCGTCCACGTGCACGACCGCGGGGATACGGTCGCGCCACTCCGGCCGCACGTCGTGGACGAACAGCATGTACGGGCTCGGGATCGGACCCCTGCCGAAGATCATGGCAGCGCGTTCGGACAGCACCATCGGGGCGATGGGGCGGAACTGCTCGCGGCCCTTCACGGCGTTGAGCCGCTCGGTGTTGCGGGGGTTGCCGGGGTGGGCGAGCAGGGAACGGCGGCCGAGCGCGCGGGGGCCGTACTCCGCACGCCCCTGGAACCAGGCCACCACGCGGTCGGCCGCCAGCTCGTCGGCAATGGTCGCGGCGAGGTCGGCGGGGCGCTCGTACGGCACCCGCGCCACGTCGAGCCAGGCGCCCAGGTCCTCGTCGCTCCAGCTCCGGCCGAGGTCGGCGCCGGGTATCGGCGTGACGGGGTCGCCCGCGGCCCGCGCGAGGTGCAGGGCTCCCCCGAGGGCGGTGCCGGAGTCGCCCGCCGCGGGCTGCACCCACACCTCCTCGAACGGGCCCTCGGCGAACAGCCGCGTGTTGGCGACGCAGTTGAGCGCCACTCCCCCGGCCATCGTGAGACAGCGGGCCCCGGTGCGCCCGTGCAGCCACCGGGCGAGGTCGAGCAGCACCTCCTCCAGCCGGACCTGCACGCTCGCCGCGAGGTCGGCGTGGTCGGCCGTCCACGTCTCGCCCTTGCCGAGCGCCTTGGCGTACGCGCTCCAGTCGATCGGCTCGACCCGGAACCCGCCGTCGCCCGTGGGGTAGACGAGCTCGCGCATCTCGCGCAGGAAGCGCGGCTCGCCGTAGGAGGCGAGGGCCATCACCTTGTATTCGTCGCTGGAGCGCAGGAAACCGAGATGCTGGGTGAGGTCCTCGTACATCAGCCCGAGGGAGTGCGGCAGCGCTTGGCTCGCCAGGATGGTCAGCTCGCCGTCCCGGTAGTGCCCGGCCAGGTGCGAGACCGCCTCGCCGCGGCCGTCGCAGACCAGCACCGCCGACTCGCGGTACGGCGCGGCCAGCCCGGCGGAGGCCGCGTGCGCGATGTGGTGAGGGACGAACCGCACCTGTGCGGCGTCGAGCCCGGGCAGCGCGCCGGCCAGGAAGGCGGGGGCGCGGCGCGCGTAGGTGGTGCGCAGGTCCTCCCAGCGCTCGTCCTGTCCGGGTCCTCCGGGCACCACGAGCGCGGGGTCGTAGGAGTAGGCGACGCCGTCGAGGTCCTCGGGCCGCAGCCCGGCCTGTTCGAGACACCAGGCGGCGGCCAGTTCCGGCAGCTCCCAGGCGGAGAACGGCACCGGGCGCTTGCCGTGCTTGCGCCTGCTGAAGCGCTCTTCCTCCGCTGCGGCGACCACCTCACCATCCACGACCAGCGCAGCGGCTGGATCATGGAAAATCGCGTTTATCCCCAAGAACCGCATCGGTTTCCCTCCGTTGCGCAGTGGAGGTCTGGTTACCGAGAGAAGCGCTTCTAAACACTGCTTTGTAGAGAAGTCGACGTCAGTGGGAGATGCACTCAATAATCGCTACTCTGCGTAGCAATCGACCGGTGTTTGCCGATCTGTCCCTGGGGTAACTCGGCGGGCGATTTGCGCAGGAGGTCGCTCGTGTCCCAGCCCGCCCGTCGCCCCGCCGCGGTGCTGTTCGATCGCGACGGAACGCTCATCCACGACCTCCCCTACAACCGTGACCCCGATCGCGTCGAGCCCGTCGCCGGGGCCCGGGAGGCGCTCGACCGGCTCCGCGCGGAGGGCATCCCGATCGGCGTCGTGACCAACCAGTCCGGCGTGGCCAGGGGCCTCGTCTCGCCGGAGGCCCTGCGCGCGGTGAACGACCGGGTGGACGCGCTGCTCGGCCCGTTCGACGTGTGGGAGATCTGCCCGCACGACGACGGCGACCGCTGCGGCTGCCGCAAGCCCGCGCCCGGCCTCGTGCTGCGCGCGGCCCGGCGGCTCGGCGTACGCCCGGAGGACTGCGTGGTCATCGGCGACATCGGCAGGGACATGGAGGCGGCCCGCGCCGCGGGCGCCCGGGGCGTCCTCGTGCCCACCCCGGTGACACGGCCGGAGGAGGTGGCGGCCGCCCCCGAGGTGGCGCCCGACCTCGCCGCGGCGGTCGATCTGGCGCTCGGGGGAAATCGACGCGCGGCCGCGGATGAAGAAGGCGTGACCTGGGCAGATGGGTGAGGCGCCCACAGGGGCGCGGTGAGGCGTGGCACGACGGACGGGGGACGATGCGATGAAGATCATGATCTGGCATGTCCACGGCTCGTGGACCACCTCATTCGTGCACGGCAGGCACGAATACCTGGTGCCGCTCACCCCCGGCCGCGGTCCCGACGGGCGGGGCCGGGCCGACACCTACCCCTGGCCCGGCAGCGTACGGGAGGTCCCGTACGACCGGCTGGCCGGCGAGGACGTCGACGTGGTCGTCTACCAGCGGCCGCACGAGCCCGGCCTGGCCCGCGAGTGGCTGGGGCGAAAGGTGCCGGGCGTCTACGTCGAGCACAACACCCCGGCGGGGGACGTGCCCAAGACCCGTCATCCGCTGGCCGATCGCGACGACATCCCGATCGTGCACGTCACCCACTTCAACGACCTGTTCTGGGACTCCGGCCGCGCCCCCACCCGCGTGATCGAGCACGGCGTGGTCGATCCCGGCTACCTCTACACCGGCGATCTGGCCCGTGCCGGCGTGGTCGTCAACGAGCCGATCAGGCGCTGGCGGGTGGCGGGCACCGATCTGCTGCCCGTGTTCGCCGCGACGGCCCCGCTCGACGTGTTCGGCATGAAGGTCACGAAGTTGCCGGCCGCGCTCGGCCTGGCCGGCGAGATGGAGGCGTTCGAAGACCTGCCGCAGGCCGCCATGCACGCCGAGCTGGCCCGGCGCCGGGTCTACCTGCACCCCTATCGCTGGACCTCGCTCGGCCTGTCGCTCATCGAGGCCATGATGATCGGCATGCCGATCGTCGCGCTCGCCACCACCGAGGCCGTGGAGGCGGTGCCGCCCGAGGCGGGGGTCGTCTCCACCAAACTGCCCACACTGCTCCGGGCGCTCAACCAGTTCGCCAACGAGCCCGAGCTCGCCGTACAAGCCGGTAAGGCCGCCCGCTGCGCCGCGCTCGCCCGCTACAACCTCGACCGCTTCCTCACCGACTGGGACAAGCTGCTCACCTCGATCGTCCCGGGATAGCCCGGCAGCCGAGGCCTTGCGAAGCCACGCCGATCTGCCCGGCTGCTCGATAAGCTGAGAGTGCACCTGGTGGCCGGCAGGAGGTGAGGCGTCGTCATGACCGTTCGGCGGCACGACGCATTCGGTCAGGAGATCGAGCGGACCTTCACCGCCGTACGGGCTGCCTTGCCCGCCGGCAACGTCGCCGCGTTCGACGCCGAGCTCGAAGCGATCACCCACGCACCCGTTGTCGACCTGGCCGCGCTGGACGACTTCCTGTCCGGGTGGTGGCGCATCGCCACGCGCGCGTGCCGGCAGCCTCAGGACTGGCAGCGGATGAACGAGGAAGCCGAGCAGATCCGCTCCGGAAAGCGCCCGGCGGGCCCGACGCTGGCCGAGGTGTTGGCCCGGCGCGGAGTGCACCTGTAGGTGGTACACCGTCCGCATAGGCAGCGACATCGCGGAAAACCAGATCGACGCCCTGTACGACCCCGAGGTCGATGTCCTGCTGGAAATCTACGAGGTGATACGGCTGACTCCGGACAACGGCCGGAAGCTCACCTCTACCGGCAACATGTACGTGTGGGACTACAAGGGCATCTCGGTGACCTACCTCCTGCTCGATCAGCAGCGTGAGGTGGTCGTACTACGCGTGGATCCCTTCCCTGTCTGAGGCCCACGGTCCGGACAAAGACCTACCACGCCGCTTCCGCCCCGGCCGGCACCTTGATTGTTTACCGAAGACGGAGCACCGCGAGGGCAGGTGATCCAGCCGGGGTGGGAAAAGGCTCCACATGATGCGCAACCTGGTGAACGGCGCCGTCGGCGGCGCGCTCGCGACGGCCGTGTACAGCGCGATGCTGATGGCCGCGGACAGGGCCGGCCTGCTGGAGGAGCCGCCGCCGCGGCGGTTCGCGCGGCTGCCCCTTTCCGGGAAGGACAAGCCCAAGAGCGGCGAGAACGTGCTTGGCACGATCGCGCACTTCGCGTTCGGCTCCTCCTGTGGTTCCGTGCTCGGGCTGCTGTCGGCCGGGCAGCGGGTGCCCCTTCCGATCGGCACGGCGTACGGGTTGCTGGTGTGGTACTTCGGCCGGCAGGGGATGGCGCCGAGCATCGGCGCGTACCCGCCCGTGCCGAAGGACCGCCCCGGACGCCAGGCCGCGCTGCTGGCGGGACACCTGCTGTGGGGCACCGCGCTCGCCGTCGCGCTCAACCGGCTGCGTAGCGAGAAGGCGCCGATGACCGAACTCGCGCCCGGCGTTGGCGAGCAGGCCCGGAACGTCATGCCCGTCCCCGAGCCGGCCGCCGCACGCTGATTTGGTCCGCTATTCAACGGCGCGCAGGTAGGCGAGGACGGCGAGGCGTTGGAGCGGCCCTGCTCGGCCTCGCCGTGGCCGTTCCCGCGCTGCTCGGAATGCGCGCGGGGCCGGCGCACAAGTCCGGCGCGGACGTCCCCCTGATCATTCCCTGGCTCGCGATCGCGGCGGTCGTCGCTGTCTGTCTCGTCCTCGCGGCCGGAGCGAGCACGATTTTCCCAGGGAAAACATTTTTCACACGGAAAAAGACCTCGTCCGGGCCGCCTAGCAGCGCGAATTCTTGATCGGGCAAAGCGAACGTCGATCCTTCGCCCTGTTTTCGCAAGGGTTGTGATCCACCGCGTTCCGGCGGCCCGATTTCCGGATAGTCCTTATTAACATTTTTTTCCTGAGCATTGCACTGCGGACACGAAGGGAGGGGTCGTGGCGGGCCGGCACATGCCTTTGCTTTTACGCCCGCGCTCGATCCAGGCGCGGATCGCCTTGATGAGCGCGATCCTCTCCCTCGTCGTCCTCACGGTGATCGGGTTCGGGCTCGACCTCACCATCCGGAGCCGGATCCACAGTCATCTCTTCATCGACACCCAGCGGGTGGCCACCGACTGGATCGCCTCGATGGGCCCCCGCCGGATTCCGGAGCCGCCGGCGACGCACGACGACCTCGTGCAGCTCGTCGACTCCCGCAACCGGGTGATCGCCGCCAGCCGGGCGGCGCGCGGCATGCCCCCGCTGACCACCATGCCCGGGGAGCAGGACCGGCTGCAGTACCGGGTCGTGTGCCCGGACGGGGGGCGATGCGTCGTGCTCACCGCCATACGGCTCCTGCCGGTGCAGTCCCGGCTGTTCTGGGACGGCGAGCCGCACGCCGTGTACGCGGGCAGGGCCGAGCCCAATCTCCTCGCCTCTCGGCGACTGGAACTCTTCATCGCGATCGGAGTGCTGCTGATGACAGCCGGATGGACCTGGGCAAGCTGGCGCGCCGCGGGCCGCACGCTCCGCCCCGTCAGGGAGATTCGCGAGAGGGTGACCGAAATCAGCGTGCGCGACCTGAGCCTGCGCGTCCCCCAGCCGCCCGGGCGCGACGAGATCGCCGAGCTCGCCCGGGCCTCCAACAACCTGCTCGAACACCTCGACACCTCGGTGCGCCAGCAGCGGCACTTCGCCTCGATGGTCTCCCACGAGCTGCGGACCCCGCTCGCCGGGCTGCGCACGCTCTTGGAAGAGGCCCTGCTCTACCGCGAGGAGACCGATCCGTACGAGACGATCCGTACGGCGGTGCGCACCACCGAGCGATGCCAGGCGATCATCGATGAGATGCTCGCGGTCGCCCGCGTCCGCACCGCGCCGGCGGCCGACCCCGATCCGGTCGACCTCGGGGCTCTGGCGCGGGAGGAGGCCGCCGCCCGCACCGAGGGCGTGCCCGTGCATGTCGAGGTCAAGGACGAGGTGATCGTCCTCGGCAACCGGGTCCAGCTCTGCGGTGTGCTGACCAACCTGCTGGTCAACGCCCAGCGCCACGCCTGCAGCAGGGTCGACGTCACGGTCGAGCGGGCCGGCGACGAGGCGGTCGTCACCGTGCTCGACGACGGCGACGGCATCGCGCCGGAGGACCGCGAGCGGGTCTTCGAGCCGTTCGTCCGCCTCAAGGACGGGCGCCGCCGCGACCCGAAGGGCACCGGGCTGGGCCTCGCCCTGTGCCGCATCACGGCGGACGCGCACCACGGGACGCTGCGGGTGGAGGACTCCCCGCGCGGCGCGCGCTTCGTGCTGCGCCTGCCGCTGCCCGCGGGTTCGGTGCTCGCGGGAAGCGGGCAGCCGATCAGCCGGTGACCTCCGGCACCGCGGCCAGGGTCAGCGCGAAGTCGCCGAAGCCGTCGGTGTACCAGCGGCAGACCGCGAACCCGGCCCGGGACAGCTCGTCGATCACGCCGTCCCTGCGGAACTTGGCGCTGATCTCCGTACGCATCTGCTCGCCCTCGGCGAAGGTCACCGTGAGGCCGAGCGCCCGGATCGGGACCGTCATGGGCCTGGTCGCCCGCAGCCGCATCTCGATCCACTCGTTGTCCTCGTCGTACACCGCGACGTGCTCGAACGCCTCCGGGTCGAAGCCCGCGTCCAGCTCCCGGTTGAGCACGCGCAGCACGTTGCGGTTGAAGGCTGCCGTCACGCCCTGCGGGTCGTCGTACGCCCTGACCAGCCGATCCCGGTCCTTGACCAGGTCGGTGCCGAGCAGCAGCGTGTCCCCCGGCCGCGACACGGCGCGCAGCTCCTTGAGGAACACCTCCCGGGCGGCGGGCGGGAAGTTGCCGATCGTGCCGCCGAGGAAGGCCACCAGCCGCCTGCCCGTCCGGGGCAGCAGCGCCAGGTGCCGCTCGAAGTCGGCCCGCACCGGCCGCACGTCCAGGCCGGGATAGCGTACGGCGAGCCGCTGCGCCGCCGCCTCCAGCGTGACGGCGTCCACGTCGACCGGCGTGTACGCGCGCAGGGTGCCCGTGTTGGCCAGCGCGTCGAGCAGGAGCACGCTCTTTTCGCTGCTGCCCGAGCCCAGCTCGACGAGCGTGTCGGCGCGGGTGAGGCCCGCGACGTCGACGGCGCGGCGGCGCAGGATCTCCAGTTCGCGCCGGGTGGGGTAGTACTCCGCCAGCCGGGTGATCCGCGAGAACAGCTCGCTGCCCGCGGCGTCGTAGAACCATTTGGGGGGCAGCCATTTGGGCGACGCGGTGAGCCCGGTGCGCACGTCGTTCTCCAGAGCCTGGCGCAGGTAGTCGCCGCCGAGGTGATCGACGATCCTGCCGCGCGTGTCGCTTCGCTCGCTCATGGTCCCCTCTCAATCGATGGGTGTCACCGAAACGCCGTCGGGGGACGCGAGCAGCAGGCTCCGGCCGGGCACGGGCCGCCAGCCCGGGCGGTCGTCCAGCGGCTCGCTGGCGACGAGCACACCCTCCTCCAGATGCGTGAACAACGTGTCGCCCCAGGCCACGGCGGCGAGGTGGGAGCCCGCCGTGACGAGCAGGTTGAGCCGGGCCTCCGGGTCGCCCTCGGCGGCCGCGCGGACGACGGCGGTCAGCGCGCCCGCGAGCGCGAGACCCGCGCGGAGCCGGGTGAACACCGCCGAGGCGAGCCACGCCGAGTCGCATATGCTCTCCGGCCCCCGGGCGTCCCCGGGGCCCGCGACGATCGGCCGCAGCGCCTCGCGCCGGACCCTGCCGTTGTGGCTGAGCAGCCAGGGCCCGTCGGCGAACGGCGCGGTGGCCGTCTCCTCGATCGGCATGCCGGCGGTGGCCGACCTGACCGCCGCGATCAGGCATGAGGACCGCGCCGCCGCGGCCAGGCCGGGCACGTTGGCGTCCGCCCAGATCGGCACCGTACGGCGGTAGCGCACCGGCCGGTCGCCGTCGTACCAGCCGAAACCGAACCCGTCGGCGTTCACCATGCCGTACCGCTGCATGCGCGGCGCGTACGACTGGCGCAGCAGGCCGTGCTCCGGATCGCTGATGAGCGTGGTCAGGGGCCGCGCCGGGCCCAGCCACGCCGCGTGGCGGCACATCGGCCTACTCCTCGGAGCGGGCGCAGCGGAACCCGGCGAAGATCTGCCGCCGGATCGGGTAGTCCCAGTTGCGGAAGGTCGTGCGTATGGCGGAGGGATGGGTGGCCCACGATCCGCCGCGCAGCACCCGGTAGGTCTCCCCGAAGAAGACCTTGCTGTACTCCTCGTAGGGGAAGCACCGGTAGCCGGGATACGGCTGGAACCAGGAGTCGGTCCACTCCCATACGTCGCCGATGAGCTGCTCCACGCCGTACGGGCTCGCGCCGTCGGGGAACGCCCCCGCGGGCGCGGGGCGGGCCGCGCGGTGGCCGAGGTTGGCCCAGCGCCCGAGGTGACCGGGATCGGCCTCGCCCCAGGGGTACGTACGGCCCCCGCACGCCTTCTCCCACTCGGCCTCGGTCGGCAGCCGCTTGCCCGCCCACCGCGCGTACGCGTCGGCCTCGTACCACGAGACGTGCTGCACCGGCTCGTCCGGCGGCACGGGCTCCTCCCGCCCGAACCGGATCCGCCACCAGGTGTCGCCGTCGCGGGTCCAGTACAGCGGCGCCTCCAGGCCGTTGCGCTCGGCCCACTCCCAGCCCTGCGGCAGCCACCAGCGCGGGTCGCGGTAGCCGCCGTCCTCGATGAACTCCGTGTACGCCCCGTTGGTGACGGGGTGCCGGTCGATCCAGTAACCGGGCAGGTACAGCCGGTGGGCCGGCCGCTCGTTGTCGTACGCCCAGGCCACGGTGCCGGTGCCCATCGTGAAGACCCCGGGGGGGATGTAGACCTCGGGCTCGGCGGCGGGCCGGCCCGGCGGCAGTTCCCCGTCGCGGACCAGGCCGGGCCGCCGGGAGAGCTGGAGCGTGGCGAGCATGGTCTCGGCGTGCTGGTGCTCGTGCTGCAGTACCAGCCCGAAGACGTAGCCGCCGGTCCGCAGCGGGTCGGGGTCGGTGAGGTCGATCTTGTCGAGAACGTCGAGCACCCGGCCGCGCACGCCGGAGATGTACTTCCTGGCCTCGGCCGGGCCGAGCAGCGGCAGCGACGGGCGATCCTTGCGCGGGTATCGGAACGCGTCGTAGAGGTGGTCGATCTCCGGGCGCAGCGGCTCGATGCCGCCCACCTCGCGCAGCACCCACAGCTCCTCGTAGTTGCCGACGTGCGCGAGGTCCCAGACCAGCGGCGACATCAGGGGCGAGTGCTGGCGCACGAGCACCTCGTCGTCGGCGTCGGTGTAGCCGAGCGTCCGCTCGCGTGCGGCCTCGAGTTCGGCCGCGATCCGCTCCTTCAGGCCGGTCGGGCCGGCGTTGCGCAAGACGGCGTCGAGATCGGTCACGCGAACATCTCCTCCATCTGGTCGGCGGCCGGCGAACGGCCGGATTCGATGTGGCGCGAGGCGAACGCGCGGACCCGGGCGACCAGCCGGGGCTCGGCCCCGAGGCGGGGCAGGGCCTCGGCCGCCGCGGCGAAGCAGGCCGAGGCCGCCCGGCGCAGGCCGGGGTCGGCGAGCCCCAGCCGGGCGGCGTCCGCCCACCGGTGGGCGACCGGCCGGGCCGCCTCCAGGGCGATCCCGGCGGCCCGGTCGTCGGTGACGAGCGCGTGGACGACGGCCACGCACACGGGCCACTCGTCGGCCCCCTGCGCGTCGAGGTAGCGCACCTCCAGCCAGCCCCGGGGCCGTACGGGCGGGAACAGCGTGGTGGCGTGGTAGGCGAGGTCGTCCGCGGTGGGAGGACGCCCGGCCACGCGGGCGAAGTCGCGGAACGCCGAGCCGTCGAGGACCGGCAGGAAACCCGGGCGCACCAGCATGAGGCGCGCGTCGAGCAGGTAGCGCGCCCAGTCACTCACGGGGTCGTCCCCCCGGGCGACCGGCGCGGTCCTGCTCGGGTCGAGCCTGCCCCACACGGCCTGGCGGCCGGAGGCCCACCCGCCCGCGGGCGAGTTGGCGAAGGCCGCCACCAGCACCGGGCCGAGCACGTGGGCGCGTTCCCAGCGGGCCCGGGGATCATCGCCGAAGTCCAGGTTGACCTGGATCGACGCGGTCGAGCACATCATCGTCAGGCCGTACGGGCGACCGAGGAAGGCGGCCATCGCCTCATATCGGGGCTCTCGTAACTGCCGCAGGGGCGGACGTACGGTGTCCAGGCCGCGGCCACCGAGTCGCAGCCCGGCCCGGGCGAGCGCGAGCCGTACGGTGCCGACGTCGGCGGTGAGCTTCGCGATCGCGGCGGGCAGCGTGTCCGGCGGGGCGGACAGTTCGAGCTGCCCGCCCGGTTCGAACGTGACCCGGCTGCCGCCGGGGAGCGCGGGAAGCGCCCCGGCGATCCGGGAGACGGGCACGTGAAGCGCGGGATCGTCGGCGTCGAAGACCAGGAACTCCAGCTCGACGCCCAGCCGATCGGATGTGGCCCCGCGGAAGCAGGCCCGGGCATACCTCTGCACGTCGGTCATTCGCCCCCCATCGGGCCGAGATCTGCCGACTAGGTCGTGCCGAGTCAGGCTTCCCCGAAATGCCCCGATTCAACCTGAAACCCACCCAAACGGGGCGTTAACCGGCGTCACGTGGCGAGGGCCCATTCCGCTGCCCCTGCTCCCCGCGGCCCGCCGCCCCGGCGCCTTCGGACGAGCCGCGGGTCCGTGGTCGCGATGCCGGTAGCGTTGTGCCATGACAGCTATCGACTCCACCTTCACGGGCGCGCACGGCGTCGGCCTGGCCACGATCGCCGCGGACGGCACCGTGCTGGACACCTGGTTCCCGTCCCCGGCGCTGGGTGAGCCCCCGGCGGCGGGCACCGAGCGCATCTCGGGCGAGGACCTCGGCGAGGGCATGGCCGAACTCGTCGGCCCCGACCCCGCCCGGGGCGTCGAGGTCGTGGCCGTGCGCACCGGCATCGCCGACCTGTCGGCCCCGCCGGCCGACGCGCACGACGTATATCTGCGCCTGCACCTGCTGTCCCACCGCCTGGTCCGGCCGCGTACGGTCAACCTCGACGGGATCTTCGGGCTGCTCGCCAACGTCGTGTGGACCAACTACGGCCCGTGCAAGGTGGAGGGCTTCGAGGAAGTGCGGCTGCGCCTGCGGGCCCGGGGCCCGGTGACCGTGTACGGCGTGGACAAGTTCCCCCGGATGGTCGACTACGTGGTGCCCTCCGGTGTGCGGATCGCCGACGCCGACCGCGTACGGCTCGGCGCCCACCTGGCGAGCGGCACGACGGTCATGCACGAGGGATTCGTCAACTACAACGCCGGCACGCTCGGCGCCTCGATGGTGGAGGGCCGCATCTCCGCGGGTGTCGTGGTGGGCGACGGGTCCGACATCGGCGGCGGCGCCTCGATCATGGGCACGCTGTCGGGCGGCGGCAAGGAGGTCATCTCGATCGGCGAGCGGTGCCTGCTCGGGGCCAACTCCGGCATCGGCATCTCGCTGGGCGACGACTGCGTGGTGGAGGCCGGGCTGTACGTCACGGCGGGCACGAAGGTCACGCTTCCGGACGGGTCGGTCGTGAAGGCGCGGGAACTGTCGGGCAAGTCGGGCCTGCTGCTGCGCCGCAACTCGACGACCGGCGTGGTCGAGGCGGTCTCCCGCGACAGCAGGGGCATCGAGCTCAACGCGGCGCTGCACGCCAACGACTGAACCCGGCGGCACGGAGCGGGCCGCCCTCCCTGAGATGACCCTGAGTCTGCCCTGAACTTGGCCTTCGGCCCTGGGATTGGCGGGAGGGTGGCCCGTACGGTGAAGGCATGGGACGCATTCTCCTCATCGCCGCCGCCGTGATCGTCGGGTTCTTCCTGCTCGGCTCCGTCATCGGGCTCATCTTCGGAGTGCTGAAGTGGGTTTTGATCATCGGCGCGATCGCGCTGATCGTGTCGGTCGTGCTCAAGCTCACCCGGAGCGGCAGGTCGAGCCACTACTCCTGATCGGCGGCGACCGCCGGAAAGAAAAAGGGGCGGGCCCCCCCCCCGGGGCGGCCGGGGCCCCGGGGCCAACCCCCCCGGGGTTAGG
>JADGHC010000400.1 GCA_019689655.1 Microbispora sp. | reverse complement strand
CCCCCTGGTGGGCCGCCACTCCCCCGGACCGGACTCCCGGGACTCCCCCAAGCCGGGCTCCCCCTGACCGGGCTCTCCCGCCCGCGCGGGTGAGACGGCCGGACCGGGTGAGACGGCCGGGTCGCCCAGCAGGCGCGGCAGCAGCCAGCCCCGCCAGCCCCACTCCTCGCCGAGCGCGGGAATCGCGTTCAGGAACGGGGCGATCAGCACGGCCTGCGCGGCCTGCACCGCGAACAGGACCCGCGGGTCCAGCGGCACCCGGTCGAGCGCCGCGCCCACCTGCTGGCGGAACAGGCTCAGGCCGTGGAGATCCAGGCGCACCAGGCCGACGGCGGCGCTGGCCAGGAGCGCGACGGCCACGAGGAGCGGCACCCCGAGCAGGGCCGCCACGAGGAGCGCGACGGTCCTTCCCCGGCGGGGTCCGAGGGTGAGCCCGGTCGCCCTCGCCCACTCCCGCAGCGGCGTACCGCGCCGCAGCAGGACCCGTACGGCCAGTACGCCGAGGGACGGCGTCAGCATCATCAATCCCCCGACCAGCGCGAAGGCCGGCGAGCCGAGCCGTACGGACCCCGTCCAGATCGGCAGCGCGATCAGCCACGAGGCCCCGAACGCGACAAGGAGGAATAGCCAGACATCGACGTGGCGCCGGATCACGGTCATCACCTTTCTGCGGAGGGAAGGGGGTGAGAAATCACTGCCGGAGAGGGGACAAGAGGGAGGCGGGAGACGGTGGGGGTTGCGGGCCGGGTTCCCGCACTGCAAACCGGCCACCACAGGGGTCCACCCAGACGCGCCGGGCGGATGTAGGTGACAGGCGGTGGGCGGCGCGGACACAGCCGTCCCGGGCGGGTTCCCCGGGGCCTCCGCAGTCGGCCGCCGTACAGGTCCGTTCAGGCGTGCCGCCGGGCGACGAGGGCGTTGATCAGGGCGGCGCCCGTGGCGGCGTCGTCGATCGAGATCCCCAGCTGGCCGCCGGAGGTGTACCGGATGACCAGGCACTCGCCGCCGCGGATCATGATCGTGGCCCGTCCGGGGAGGCCCCGGTAGCCCCACCCGCCGACCTGGGCCGGGTACCGCTCCTCCACCCACGCCCGTTCCACCCGGTCGAGCCGCACCTTGCGCAAGGGCCAGCGCAACGGGCCGATCGACACGGTCAGCGCCTCGGGGACGACCCGCACCGAGACCGACGACAGCGCCAGGCCGACCACCCCCACCACGACGAGCGGCACCACCGCGTGCCAGCCGCCGGGCATCCGGCCGGACAGGGCCGCCCACGCCACCGGCACCGCGGCGGCGAGCGCCACGTACGCGAGCCAGGCCGCCCACCGCGCGGTGGTGGTGGAGACCCACACCTGCCGCTTGCCCGGGTCGAGGTCGATGACCGGTTCCTTCTCCGGCACGAGCGGCGCGACATCCGGGCCGGGCCGACCGGCGAGCCAGCCCAGCGCTCCGAGCACGAACGCGCCGGCGATGGCCGGCACGACCCACCAGCCCAGGTCCGCCGCCCGGGTCCAGTGATCGCGGTCGAGGTTGGCGGCGATCGTCAGGGCCTGCAGGCCGAGCAGCAGCCCGCCGGCCCAGGCCTGCCCGGCGCAGAACCAGGTGCGCGCCGCCCGGCGGACCGGCGTACGGCCCCGGGCGGCGATACCGATGCCGATCCCCGCGACGACGACCCACACCACGACCAGAAGGAGCACGAAGACGGCGAACGGCATGGAGCCGTTGGGCCGCCCGGACGGGCCCCAGTGGGTGGCCAGCGGGTCGGGCAGGCGCGGGGCATAGACCGGCGGCACCGCCACGAGCACGGCCGCGACCAGCACGGCCCAGGCGATTGTGAGCAGCACGAACCGGGTGCGGAACGCGGCCGGGGAGATCTGGTGCGGTTGGGTCATGCCATCTCCTTGCCGGGGTCGCTGCCGGCGCCGTCGTCGAGGTTCCTGCCGAGCTCCTCGACGAGGGCGACGACGTCCTCCGTGGTGAGGCCGTACCTGGCGGCCTCGTCGAGCAGGTCCCGCACACGCGTCCTGAGCGCCTCGCGGCCGTCGGGCCGCCGCAGCACGGACACGCCCCGTCCACGGCGGAACTCCAGCAGGCCCTCGTCGCGCAGGTCGCGCAGCGAGCGCAGCACCGTGTTCGCGTTGACGCCCAGCGCACGGGCCAGATCGCGCGCCGGCGGCAGCCGATCGCCGGGGGCGACGTCCCCGGCCCCGATCGCACGCCTGATGGCGGCGGCCACCTGTTCGTGCAGGGGCCGCGGATCGTTGAGATCGAGCGTGAGCAACATGGTGCTAGTGACACTAGCACCATTCATCGACAAATGGGTATGGTGCTAGCGTCATTGGCACCATCGTTATTACCGATACGTAGGATGAACCCTCGTTTATGCGTAGCCGAGTGAGCCCAGCTAGCATCGGCTCACGTGACCACAGTGCGCATAAACGCATCTGACGCGGTCTCCATCGAGACCGGAGCTCTGATAATCGGCGTCCACACGACCCCGGAGGGTCCGCGCCCGGCCCCCGGAGGTGAAGGCCTCGATCAGGCCCTGGGGGGACGACTCGCCGAGATCCTCACCACCATGGGGTTCACCGGCAAGGCCGAGGAAGTCGCCAAGATCCCGACTCTCGGGGCGCTGCCCGCGCCCGTCGCCGTCGCCGTAGGACTCGGCGACACGCCCGAGGGTGACTACGACCTCGAAATCCTGCGCCGTGCGGCCGGGGCGGCGGTCCGCTCCCTCGCCGGCACGGCGTCCGCCGCGCTCGCGCTGCCCGCCCGTACCGCCGCCGAAGCGGAGGCCGTGGCGCTGGGCGGCCTGCTGGGCGCCTACGACTTCACGCGATACCGCACCGGCGGGGACCGCAAGCCTCCGGTCGAAGAGCTGACCGTCCTGACTGGCGCGGCCGGGGCCGAGGAGGCCCTCGCGCACGCGACGACGCTCGCCGACTCGGTCGTCCTCGTCCGCGACCTGGTGAACACGCCGCCGTCCGACCTGTGGCCCGCGCGCTTCGCCGAGATCGCCCAGGAGACCGGCGGCAAGGCCGGCCTGTCGGTGGAGGTGCTGGACGAGGTCCGGCTCAAGGAGGAGGGCTACGGCGGCATCATCGGCGTCGGCCAGGGCTCGGTCAACCCGCCGCGCCTGGTCCGCGTCGCCTACAGCCACCCGGAGGCCACCCGTAAGGTCGCCTTCGTCGGCAAGGGCATCACCTTCGACTCCGGCGGCCTGTCGCTCAAGCCCACCGCGTCCATGGAGTGGATGAAGTCGGACATGGGCGGCGCCGGGGCCGTTTTCGGCGCACTGGTCGCGATCGCCCGGCTGGGCCTGCGCGTCAACGCGGTCGGCTACCTCTGCCTGGCCGAGAACATGCCCTCGGGCAGCGCCCAGCGCCCCTCCGACGTCCTGCGCACCTACAGCGGCAAGACCGTCGAGGTGCTCGACACCGACGCCGAGGGCCGCCTGGTGCTGGTCGACGGCATCGCCCGCGCCGCCGAGGACGAGCCCGACGTGATCATCGACGTCGCCACCCTGACCGGCGCGCAGATCGTGGCGCTCGGGTGGCGTACGGCCGGCGTGATGGCCAACGACGACGCCCTGCGCGAGGAGGTCGTCCGCATCGCCGGCGAGCAGGGCGAGGGCGCCTGGGGCATGCCGCTGCCCGCCGAGCTGCGCAAGGGGCTCGACTCCGCGGTCGCCGACATCGCCAACCTCCAGCCCGAGCGGTGGGGCAGCATGCTCGCCGCGGGCATCTTCCTGCGCGAGTTCGTGCCCGAGGGCGTCAAGTGGGCGCACATCGACATGGCCGGCCCGGCGTTCAACAAGGGCGAGCCGCACGGCTACACGCCCAAGGGCGGCACCGGCGCGATGACCCGCACCCTTGTCGCCGTCGCCGAGCGTTACGCGGGGAACGGCACGTCCGACCAGGCTGTTTAACAGGAAGACGGCCCCGCCGCGGCCCGCCCGCGCGGGTGCGGGCCGGAGCCACGGTCTTCCGTGACAAGTGAAAAGATGCTGCCGGGTCCACCCGGCGGTGTGAATAACAACCAAGGAGCATTCCAGTGGCTGATGGCAGCGGCCCCTACGACATCGTCGTCCTAGGTGGCGGTAGCGGTGGTTACGCCTGTGCCCTGCGGGCGGCCGAACTCGGCATGAACGTCGTCCTCATCGAGAAGGACAAGGTCGGGGGCACTTGCCTGCACCGCGGCTGCATCCCCACCAAGGCGCTGCTGCACGCGGCCGAGCTCGCCGACCAGGCCCGTGAGGGCGAGTCGTTCGGCGTGCGCACCCGGCTGGAGGGCATCGACGTCCCCGCCGTCCACGCGTACAAGGACAAGGTGATCAGCGGCCTCTACAAGGGCCTGTCCGGGCTCATCAAGAGCAAGAAGATCACCGTGGTCGAGGGCGAGGGCCGCCTGGCCGGTCCCAACCGCGTCGTGGTCGGCGACCAGGTGTACGAGGGCCGCAACGTCGTGCTGGCGACCGGCTCGGTGCCGAAGTCGCTGCCCGGCCTGGACATCGACGGCGAGAAGGTGATCACCAGCGACCACGCGCTGGTCCTCGACCGGATCCCGTCCTCGGTCGTCATCCTGGGCGGCGGCGTCATCGGCGTCGAGTTCGCCAGCGTGTGGCGCTCGTTCGGCGCCGAGGTCACGATCGTCGAGGCGCTGCCGCACCTGCTGCCGCTGGAAGACGAGTCCAGCTCCAAGCTCCTGGAGCGCGCGTTCCGCCGCCGCGGGATCAAGTACGAGCTGGGCGCCAGGTTCGAGAGCGTCAAGACCACCGACACCGGGGTCGTCGTCTCCCTGGAGAACGGCAAGACCCTCGACGCCGAGATCATGCTCGTCGCCGTCGGCCGCGGCCCGGTCTCGGCCGGCCTCGGCTACGAGGAGAACGGCGTCGCGATGGAGCGCGGCTACGTGCTCGTCAACGAGTTCTGCCAGACCAGCGTGCCGGGCGTGTACGCCGTGGGCGACCTGATCCCCACGCTGCAGCTCGCCCACGTCGGCTTCGCCGAGGGCATCCTGGTCGCCGAGCACATCGCCGGGCTGAACCCGGCGCCGATCGACTACGACGGCGTGCCGCGCATCACCTACTCCGAGCCCGAGGTCGCGTCGGTGGGCATCACCACGGCGGTCGCCCGCGAGCGTGGTCACGACGTCGTCGAGCTCAACTACAACCTCGCGGGCAACGGCAAGAGCAAGATCCTGCAGACCCAGGGCGAGGTCAAGGTCGTCGCCGAGCGCGACGGCCGGGTGCTCGGCGTCCACATGGTCGGCAGCCGGGTGGGCGAGCTGATCGCGGAGGCTCAGCTGATCTTCAACTGGGAGGCCACGGCCACCGACGTCGCCCAGCTCATCCACCCGCACCCGACCCAGTCCGAGGCCCTCGGCGAGGCGATGCTGGCCCTGGCCGGCAAGCCGCTGCACGTCCACAACTGAAGCCCTCCTAGCGAACGCGAGAGAAGACACATCATGCCGGTCTCCGTAACCATGCCCCAGCTCGGCGAGAGCGTTACCGAGGGCACCGTCACCCGTTGGCTGAAGAAGGAAGGCGACCGCGTCGAGGCCGACGAGCCGCTCCTCGAGGTGTCCACCGACAAGGTCGACACCGAGATCCCTTCGCCGGCCGCCGGCTACCTCACCAAGATCATCGTCGGTGAGGACGAGACGGTCGAGGTCGGTGCCGAGCTCGCCCTGATCGACTCCGAGGCGGGCGCCGCTCCGGCCGCCGCCGAGCCGGCGGCTCCGGCTCCCGCCGCGCAGCCCGAGCCGCCGCCCGCCCCGGCCCCGGCTCCGGCCGCGCCGATCTCGTCGATCCCGCAGCCCGCGCC
>JADGHC010000399.1 GCA_019689655.1 Microbispora sp. | reverse complement strand
TTTTTCTGGGGGGGGGGGGGGGGGGGGGGGGCCTCACCCGCCCCCCCCCCCGGGCGGCCAGCGAGACCACGGCCAGCCACAGCGACGTCACCGTGGCGGCGTGCGCGGACGGGGCGAGGCCGAGGAACAGCGTGCCGAAGACGGCCACGCCGACGACCTGGCCGAGCTGGAGCATCATCGCCATCAGGCCGCTGGCGTCGGGCGCGTCGGCGGGCGCGACCCGGGCCAGCGCCACCGCCATGAGCGGGCTGTACGTGCCCGCCATGCCGGTCCCGATGGCCGCGAAAGCGATCTCGAGCAGCGGCTCGCCGTGGCCGCCGCCGGACAGCGCCGCCGCCAAGGCAAGCTCGCCCGCCGCGGTGACGACGGCGGACACGACCATCATGGGCCGGTGCAGGCGGGCCGGCAGCCGCTTCCAGTTGAGGCTGGTCAGCGCGAAGGCGGCGGCGGCCGGGATGAACAGGCACCCCGCCCGTAGCGCGCTGTCGCCGAGGTCCCCCTGCAGATGGAGGGCCATGGCGAACATCCAGCCGCCGTACGCCGCCATCACGAGGAAGATGCCGGACGCGGCGGCGGCCACGCCGGGGGCGCGCAGCAGGCGGCCGGGGACGAGCGGGTGCGCCGCCCGGCGCTCCACGAGCAGGAACGCGCAGAACGCGAGAACGGACAGGCCCATGGAGATCCACCCCCACAGCGGCCAGTCCTCCTCGTGCCCGAGCACGAGCGGCACGACCAGCAGGCAGACGGCGAGCGACAGGAAGACCAGGCCGGGCAGGTCGAGCCCCTGCTCACGCCGTACGTGCGCGGCGGGCAGCAGCCGGGCGCCGACGGCCAGCAGCGCGAGCCCGATCGGCACGTTGACCAGGAAGACCGGCCGCCAGGCCGTGCCGAACAGGTCGGCGGTGACCAGCACCCCGCCGAGCACCTGGCCGACGACCGCGCCGGCCGAGACGACCGTGGCGTAGACGCCCAGCGCCCGTCCCCGCGCGGCGCCTTCGAAGGCGACCTGGATCAGGCTGAGCACCTGCGGCACCATCAGGGCGGCTCCCGCGCCCTGCACCAGCCGGAAGGCGATCAGCGGACCGGCCGCCGGGGCGAGCCCGCACATCAGCGACGCGGCGGTGAACACCGCGAGCCCGGTGAGGAACAGCCGCCGGTAGCCGAGCAGCCCTCCGAGGCGTGCCCCGGTGATCAGCAGCATGGCGTACGCCACGGTGTAGCCGGAGACGACAAGCTGCAGCCCGGAGCCGGTGGCCCCGAGGTCGGTGCGCATCGTGGGCGCGGCGACGTTGACGATGGTGACGTCGAGCATGGCCATGAACTGCCCGGCCAGGATGACGGTGAGCAGCAGAGCCGGGGAGGTGCGCCGCGTGCCGGGCGCACGGGTGGTGACAGCGGTCATGGCGGCAACGATGCGGTCGCGGCGATACCGGTGCGGAGAGCCTGCGGATACTGGTACCGACACCACCTGGCAACGCGGTCGTCCGCCCGCCACGATGGGGGAGGTGACGACGGGGATGCGCACCAGGAACACCAGGCGTGAGGAGCTCGCGGCCTTCCTGCGCAGCAGGCGCGAGCGGATCAAGCCCGAGGACGTCGGTCTGCCGCCCGGCCTGCGCCGCCGTACGCCGGGCCTGCGGCGGGAGGAGGTCGCCCAGCTCGCGGGCGTGGGCGTGACCTGGTACACGTGGCTGGAGCAGGGCCGTCCCATCAACGCCTCGGTGCAGGTGCTCGACGCCATCGCCCGTACGCTGCGGCTGGACGCGGCCGAGCGGGAGCACCTCTACCGGCTGGCCGACCTGCCGGAGATCGCCGATCCTGCGGGTGACGCGGATGGCCTCGACGCCGAGGTGCACACGATCTTGCGCCAGCTCGAGCCGCTGCCGGCGAGCGTCTACAACGGGCGCTACGACCTGCTCGCCTGGAACGCCGCGTACGGCACGCTCTTCGCGTCGCTGGTCGGCGGGCCGCGGCTGGAGCGCAACATCCTGTGGCGGGTGTTCACGGTGCCGGAGTGCTGCTGCCCGCTCGTCAACAAGGAGCAGGAGCTCCCCCAGATGGTCGCCACGCTGCGGGCGGCCTTCGGCAGGCACGTGGGAGAGCCGTCGTGGACGAGCTTCGTCACCCGGCTGTCGGCGGCCAGCCCGGAGTTCGCCCGGATGTGGGCGATGCACGAGGTGGCCAGGCCGGGCATGCGGACGAAGCTGTTCAAGCACTCATCGGTGGGCCTGATCCGCCTGACGTCCACCAGCATGGCGCTGGCGGCGCCGCCGGAGACCCGCATCGTCGTCTACACCCCGATGGACGACGAGAGCCGCAGCCGCATCGAATGGCTGATGGCCCATCCCGAGGCCCTCCACTGCCCGCTGCATGGGTGCCGGTCCCGGGAGGAGGCCGGGCGCGAGCCGGACGGCCCGGAGGGTGGCGAGGCCCGCGTGCCGCACTCCCGCGTGTGAGCCCCGCCCGGGCGGATGCGGTGGCGTCCGGAGGGGGCGAGGTCTCCGTGATTCGCCGCGGCCGGCGAAGGCGGCGAAAGCACGCCTCGCGCGCCACGCGCGGGCTGTGGTCAGCGGCGGCCCGCCTCCGCTTCCCGGTACGGACGCAGGTCGGCGCGCAGGCAGGAGCCCCGCTCACCGGCCACGACGAGGGTGCCGCCGTGGGTGCGGGCGATGTCCCGGGCGATGGCGAGGCCGAGGCCGGAGCCGCCCGCGTCCCTCGCCCGCGCCTCGTCCAGGCGGGTGAACCGGTCGAAGACCGACTCGCGGTGCTCCGGCGGGATGCCGGGGCCGTCGTCGATCACCTCCACCCGGGCGGGCGGGCTCACCCGCACGGTCACGGTGGACTCGGCGTGCCGCACCGCGTTGTCGAGCAGGTTGCCGATCATGCGGGCGAGGTGGGTGCGGGAGCCGCGCACCACCACGTCGCCGGCGATGTCCAGGCAGATCCGGACACGGTCGTCGCCGCGCCGCACCGCCTCCTCGGTGGCCACCTGGCCGAGGTCCACTTCGTCGCACGCGGGCGGTTCACCGGCGTCGAGGCGGGCGAGCAGGAGCAGGTCGGCGGCGAGCCGCTGGATGCGCTCCACGTCAGTGAGCGCCTCCTTGGCGAGCGCCGGGGCCTCCCGCGCGCCCAGCTCCAGGCGGGTGCGCAGCGTCGCGAGCGGGCTGCGCAGCTCGTGCGCGGCGTCGGCGACGAACCGCTTGTGCCGTTCCACGGCCCGCTCCAGGCGGTCGAGCGTCGCGTTCATGGTGCGCGCCAGCCGGGCCACCTCGTCCCTCGTCTCCGGGACGGGCACCCGTTCGTGCAGGTCGTTCGCGGTGATGCTGGCGAACTTCGCCCGGATCGCGGACACCGGCGCGAGCGTGCGCCCGAGCAGGGTCCAGGTCATGCCGGCGACGAGCAGCAGCAGCACCGGCACGCCGGCCAGCAGCAGCGGCCGCAGCGCGTCGAGCGCGTCGCGCACCGGCTGGAGCGAGGCGCGCGACTGCACGGTGATGGTCCCGCCCGCGGTCGGCACCTCGCCCGTCGCCGTGGCGTACCCCTCGCTCCAGCTCGGGTCCTGCGAGGGCATGATCCGGACGTCCGGGTCCGCCTGCGAGGGCGGCAGCGTGTCATGGGTGATGGTCACCCGGCCGCCGTCCGTGACGACCGCGATGTTCTGCACGGCCGCGGCGAGCCGCCGCTCGGCCTCCTCGCCGGCGCTCTGCTCCAGGCTGCTGCGCAGCGTCGCGGCGAGCACGGCGGCGGTCACGCCGAGGGCGAGCGCGACCGTCACCGTCGCCACGATCGTCGCCCGCAGCCGTACCGAGAGCCGCTTCGTCATCTGCCCCGCGTCCTCTCCGGCGTCGTCTCCCGCTTGGGGTTCTCCCGTGCGTTCCCGGGCGTGCCGCGCACGTCCAGGCGGTAGCCCGCGCCGCGTACGGTCACCAGGGAGTTGCGGCCGAACGGCGTGTCGATCTTGCGGCGCAGCGCGCTGATGTACACCTCGACGATGCTGGGGTCGCCGTTGTAGGCGAAGTCCCAGGCCTGTTCCAGCAGCTCGGCCTTGGACACCACCTCGCCCGCGCGCCGGGCGAGGGCGTGCAGCACGGCGAACTCCTTCGGCGTGAGCGCGATCTCGGTGTCGCCGCGCCGGCAGCGCAGCCCGGCCGGGTCGACCACCAGGTCGTCGACGGTGATCGCGACCGGGCGCTCCCGGCCGCCGCGCCGTACCAGGGCCCGGAGCCGGGCGAGCAGCACCGCGTACGAGAACGGTTTGCACAGGTAGTCGTCGGCGCCGTTGTCGAGCGCCTCGACCTCGTCGTACTCGCCGTCCTTGGCGGTGAGCATCAGGATCGGGGTCCAGTCGCCGCCGTCGCGCAGCCGTCGGCACACCTCGTACCCGTTCATCAGCGGCAGGAGCACGTCCAGCACGATCGCGTCGTACCGGTTCTCGCCCGCCAGCCACAGCCCGTCCCGCCCGTTGAGCGCGACGTCGACCGCGAACCCCTCCTCGGCCAGCCCGTTGCGCAGCAACTCGGCGAGCCGCTCCTCATCCTCCACCAGCAGCACGCGCATACCCCCACCCTGCCGCAGCACGGCTGAAGCGAACCTGAAGATCACTTCGGCCGCCTTCAGGTCCGCTTCAGCCGCCGGGCGTGAGCCTGTACGCGCAAGACCGGCAAGGTCATCGAACGAGGGGAGCACCCATGAAAAGACGTCCCGTGGTCATCGCCGGCCTGGCCCTGGCGGCCCTGACCGTCCTCGGCGCCGCCGCCTACGCCGCCGGTCCCACCCCGGGCCCGGCCACGGCGGAGAAGGTCGACGTGAAGGACGGCAAGGTCTACCGCAACGGCGAGCAGGTCGGCACCGTCCCCGCGGACGCGGGCCGGGTGACCGTGTCGCACAAGGACGGCAAGATCCGGGTCGGCGGCGGCGACGAGGCCGGGCCCGGCCGCGTCACCGGCGACTGCCCCGCCCCCGACGCCGGCGGGCGCTCCGTCGAGACGACGGAGGTGAAGGACGGCAAGGTCTACCGGAACGGCAAGGAGGCCGGCCGCGTCACCGGCGACGGGAAGGCGCCGCTGACCGTGGCGTACGTGGACGGCAAGGTCCAGATCAACAAGGACGGCAAGCCGGCGGCCGGCGCCAGCGTCACCCGCGACGGCGGGGACGGCAAGGGCGACGCCGGCCCGGTCGTCACCTGCACCAAGGGCCGGTGACGCCGGTTCCCGGGTGACGGCGCGGCCCCCGCAGGCCGCCGTGCCGGGGTGGTACGCCGCCAGCACACGGTGGCGCGCAGTCGTCGTGCGCGCCACCGTGTCGTGTTCCGCAGGGGTGAGGCTGCGCCCACGCCCGGCCCGCCCCGCTCGGCGCGCATCGACCGGGGGCGCGCGCCGTGCCGCGGGAGAGCCGGGCGCCGTGACCTCGCGGCGGGGGCCGCCTACTCGGACAGGTCGTCGAAGCCGTCGAAACCGCCGAAGGCGGCGCCGTACCGGACGCACACCATGCGGGCCACGGACTCGTGCGCGCCGAGCGGCTTGGCGCACCCGGCGCCGACCGACGCGGCGGCCGCCGTGATCCGCTCGGGCTCGGCCTCGGGGCCGATGATGTACGGCACCAGGGCCAGCCGGTTGGCGCCGATGTTGCGCAGGCGCTCGGCGGCGTCGCGCACGCTCGGCTGGCCGTCCAGCGCGGCGGGCACGACGGGCAGCGTCAGGCGGGCGGCCAGCAGGACGGCGGTCGCGTCCGCCCCCCGGGCGGCCCCCCCGCCCCCGGCGGTGGCGACGATGATCCCGTCGACGGGGGAGGAGACGTTGAACAGGCGCATCCGGTCGGCGCGGGCC
>JADGHC010000398.1 GCA_019689655.1 Microbispora sp. | reverse complement strand
CGCCGTACGGGCGGTCGCGCTGGAGGGTGGCGTGGCCCGCGTCGAGCCCGCGCACCGGCCCGTTCCCGACGGGGTACGGGCGGGCGTGGGGCCGGCCGTGGACGTGCCCGGCCTGCCGCGGTCGTGGGCGCTCGCGCGTACGGCGCTGCGGCTGGCCGCCGAGGGGACCCCGCAGGATCCGGGGCCGCGGGTGGTGTACGCCGGCGAACTCGGCGGGCTGGCGATCCTCGCGGCGGCCGTCCGGCCCGGCACCACACCCGGCCCGGACGTCCTCGCGCTCGAACGGGCCGGGTCGGAGGCGCCCTGGATGCTCACCACTCTGTACGCCGTCACCTACGTCCCCAGCCTGCGCGCCGCCGCGGCGCAGCTGTCGGTGCACCATTCGACGCTGCAGGACCGGATCGCGCGCGCCGAGCATCTCCTCGGCTGGGCGGTGCGCGATCCACGGGGGCGGCTGCGGCTCCGGCTGGCGTTCGCGCTGCGCCGCCTGCACCGCGACGCCGGCTCATGAGCGGGTCTTCCGTGACGCCGATCGAAAGTCGTGTGGGTCATGCCCACGCCGGCGGCGGCCCGGTTCATCTTCACCACGAACGCCTCCTGGGTTCCGGCGTCCCAGCGGGCGAGCAGGCGGGCGATGTTGTTGCCCGAGGGGATCAGCGTCAGTTCGGGCATCTGGCGTTCGGTGAACCGCTGGCCTTCCCTGACCGGCGCGCTCGACTCCTCCCAGACACCGATTCTCCGCGGCCTGCCGGTCGACCTCGATCAACGGCCCGGCGGCGGCTCCCTTCAGCGGATGCTCGCGGAGGATCACGTACGCGGTCATCACCTTGGTGACGCTCGCGATCGGCACGGGCTCCTGCTCTCCACTGCCACTGAGATAGCCCAGACCCTCGACCTCGACGCTCGTCTGGCCCGCCTCGGGCCACGGACGCGGGCGGCCCCGCCCGCGTCCGTGAGTCGCGGGCGAGGCCGTCGGCAGACGAGAGCAGCCTCAGGTGAGAGCGGGTTCGGGCCCCGACGCGGGGCCAACCGCGGCGCGGACTTCGTCCAGAGCCTGCGGCGGCGCGTTGAACACCGCCTCGTCGAGACGGTTCTCGGAACGGGCGACCAGGACGGGCACCACCATCTGCCCCGTGACGTTGGTCGCGGTCCGCATCATGTCGAGGATCGGGTCGATCGCCAGGAGCAGCCCGGCCCCCTCCAGGGGCAGGCCCAGCGTGCTCAGGGTCAGCGTGAGCATCACGATCGCGCCGGTCAGACCGGCGGTCGCGGCCGAGCCGACCACGGACACGAACGCGATCAGCAGGTAGTGGCCCACGTGGAGATGGATGCCGTACACCTGGGCCACGAAGATCGCCGCGAGCGCGGGATAGACGGCGGCGCAGCCGTCCATCTTGGTGGTCGCCCCGAAAGGCACCGCGAAGGCGGCATAGTCGCGGTCCACGCCCAGGCGCTCGGTGGTCACCCGCTGGGTGAGCGGCATGGTCCCGACCGAGGAGCGGGAGACGAAGGCCAGCTCGATCGCGGGCCAGGCGTTGCGATAGAAGGTGAGCGGGCTGAGCTTCCCGACGAAGGCGAGCAGCAGCGGGTAGCTCACCAGGAGCACCAGCAGGCAGCCGATGTACACACCGGCGCTGAGCTTCGCGAGCGGCGCGAGCAGGTCCCAGCCGTAGCTGGCCACCGACTTGCCGATCAGGCCGGCGGTGCCGATCGGGGCCAGCCTGATGACCCACCACAGCGCCTTCTGCACCAGATCGAGGACGGACCTGCTGAGGACGAGGAACGGTTCGGCCTTCTCGCCGACCGCCAGGGCGGCGGCGCCGAGCACGACCCCCAGGAAGACGATCTGAAGGACGTTGAGCTCGCTGAAGGCGGTGACGATGTTGGTCGGGATGATGCCGGTCAGGAAGTCCAGCCAGGTTCCCGCGCCGTCCAGGTCGACGGCCTTCGCCCCCGCGGTGGAGATGGCGACGCCCTGACCGGGATTGAGGACCAGGCCGAGGCCGATGCCGAAGACCACCGCGATCAGCGAAGTGATCATGAACCACAGCAGCGTCTTGCCCGCGAGCCTGGCGGCGCCGCTGACGTTGCGCAGGTTCGCCACGCTGACGACGACCGCCGTGAAGACAAGCGGCGCGACCGCGAGCTTGAGGAGCTGGACGAAGATCTTGCCGACTTCGGTGAGAGTGGCGGTGAGCCAGGCGACGTCACCGGCGCGGGCGATGAACCCGAGTGCGGCGCCAATCACCAGACCAAGCAGCAACTGGAGGGAGAAGGAGACTTTCTTCACGTACGAAACTCCGGCAAAAAGGGCATGCTGCCGCCCAGGCGAGCATGCGGGGGTCAGGGGGAGGGAGTGGTGACTGCGTTCAGCGACAGAGACGGCTGCTCAGGCGGCACAGGTCGACGTGCAGTCGTTCCACGAGCCACACGATCACCGGGAAGAAGCCCATAACCCGGCAAACCTCCTCAAACGGCCGCGAATTCCGGCCCTCTCTGTGATCCGTATCACGATCCTCCGCATAGGAAAAGCCCTAATCGCCCCCAAATCCGACTGAAGCGAAGATTGGCGCGTCACGCCCGAAATACGGCGAGGCCGGACACAACCTGCACGCCATGCCCGGATTGCGGCCCGAGATTCTGCGCCCCCGTCGCCACCGCCGCGCGGCCCGGCCCGGCATGCGATCCGGCGTATACGACTGCCCCGGGGTATGCCCCGGCGCAGCCCGATGTGCGTCCTCGCACACGCGACCGGCTCGGGCGTGGCCGGCGCGGCCAGTTGTGCGTTTCGGCGAATGCGACTACCCCGGGTGTGCCCCGCGCGGCCCGATGTGCTGTCCGGCGTGCACGACCGCCTCGGGCGCGCCCCGCGGGGTGTACGACTCACCTACAAAACAGTGGTTTGCGCCGCCGGCGACTCCGCGCGAACGCCCGCGCGCCGCCGGGCGGCCCGGCCTCGCCCCCCGGTGCCCGTCCCCGCGTCGGCGGGGCCGTACAGGTCGCTTCGTTCGTGCGTGGTCTTCCCTCGCCCGCCGTCACGTCCGCGGCGCCGGCGGTCGTCCGCCGAGCAGCCGGACCAGCCGTTTCGGTGCGATCAGCCGGTAGCTGTCCTCGATCAGCCCGGCCATCTCCTCCCAGTCCTGGTCGACGTCGAGGCGCGCGCCCACCCAGCCGTTGCGGCCGACGTACGGAGGGACGAAGAAGCGGCCCGGGTCCGAGGCCACGAGGGCCTCCTGCACCCCCGGCCCGGCTTTGAACGTCAGCGACCGCCCGTCCTCACTGGTCATCGCGAACAGCTTGTCCCCGACCCGGTAGGCCGGTGCGGTGTGGCCCCCGAACGGCTTCTCCACGGCCTCCGGCAAGGACAGGCAGATCTCCCGGATCCGGGCCGCCGCCGCCTCCTCATCGACCACGTGGCTCGCCCCTTCGCCCGATCGTCATCGCCGACCAGAGTACGGGCCGGCCTGCGGGCGGCACCACCGAACGCGACCGCCCCGGTGGTGACTGTCCGGCGGAGGCGTACGGGGCCGAGGGTCAGTGGTCGTCCCAGTGACCGTCGTGGGCCGTGTGGCGGTGCCCGTCGTGGATGTAGTCGACGTGGTCGCCGTGCGGCACGGCCACGTGCCCGCATCCCGGACCGTGCTGGTGCTCGTGCGCGTCGTGTACGGCGTGCCCGCTCGCCTCGCACTCGTCGACATGGTTTTCGTGAACCCGGTGCAGGTGACCGTCGTGGACGTAGTCCACGTGGTCGTGGTGTGGCACCGCGACATGCCCGCACCCGGCGCCATGCCGGTGATCGTGCCCCGCGTGCTGATGATGCTCAGTGATCGTGCTCATGGGGGGATTCCCCTCTCCGAGAACCGCGGACTTGTGCGTAGGTACCCCCGTGCGTGCTCCGGTGCCGCGGCCGCACCCCGCTTTTGCGCAAGCCGATGAGAGGTTCTACCCCCGTTTGGGACGCCCGGCCGGGCCCACGGCGTGAAACGAGCCCACGGCGTGAAACTTGCACGCCCGCCCGGCACGTCATGCCAGCTTGCGGGCGGGCCCCGGGTTCGGCGGGGTCTTCTTCCTTGTTCTCCGGTCGGGTTGTGGGCCAGCGTGGCCGATCGGACCCGGGACCCGGAAGGAGAGCAGTGCGCAGGAGAACGTTTCCGATCGCCCTCACGGCGGCCATCGCCCTGGCGACCGGCGCGGTCGCCGCGGGACGGGCGCCCGCCCTCGCCGCCGCCGACGGTCCGGCGCTCACCGTGGACGTGACCACCGGCAGGCACCCCATCAGCCCGTACATCTACGGCATGAACTTCGCGGACGAGGCGCTGGCCGAGGAGCTGCACCTCCCGGTACGCCGCTGGGGCGGCAACGCGACGACCCGCTACAACTACCTCTACGACACCGACAACCGCGCCTCCGACTGGTTCTTCGAGAACATCGCCGAGGACAACCCGGACCCGTCGAAGCTGCCGGACGGCTCCACGACCGACCGGTTCGTCGAGCAGGACCGGCGCACCGGCACCGACACCATCCTCACCGTCCCGCTTATCGGCTGGGTCCCGAAGGGCCGCGACTCCTCCTGCGGGTTCTCCGTCGCCAAGTACGGCCCGCAGCAGCAGACCGACCAATGGCGGCCCGACTGCGGCAACGGCGTGAAGCCGGACGGCACCAAGATCACCGGCAACGACCCCCACGACACCAGCGTCGAGGCCGGGGCGGACTACGTGAAGGACTGGCTCGGCCACCTCACCGGCAAGTACGGCACGGCCGCCAAAGGCGGGGTGAAGTTCTACAACCTGGACAACGAGCCCGACATCTGGCACAGCACCCATCGCGACGTCCACCCGGAGGGCGCGAGCTCGGTCGAGCTGCGCGACCGCACCTACCTCATCGGCGCCGCGGTCAAGGCCGCCGACCCCAGCGCGAAGACCCTGGGCCCGGTCGGCTGGGGCTGGACCTCCTGGGACTACTCGGGCCTCGACCAGGAGGTCTGCGGCCGCACCAACTGCTGGTCCAACCCGCCGGACAAGGACGCCCGCGACGGCCTGCCGTTCACGACGTGGTACCTGCGGCAGATGAAGAAGTACGAGGACGAGCACGGCGTGCGCATCCTCGACTACTTCGACGAGCACTTCTACCCGCAGGCGTCCGGCATCGCATTCGGCTCGGGCGGCAACCCCGAGACCGACGCCCTGCGGCTGCGCTCCACCCGGGCGCTGTGGGACCCGACGTACACCGACGAGAGCTGGATCGGCACCCAGGTCCGGCTGATCCCGCGGATGAAGGAGCTGGTGGCCGCCGAGTATCCGGGCACCAAGACCGCGATCACCGAGTACAACTGGGGCGCCCTCGACCACATCAACGGGGCGCTGGCCCAGGCCGACATCCTCGGCATCTTCGGCCGTGAGGGGCTCGACCTCGCCACCCTGTGGGGGCCGCCCTCCGCCTCCCAGCCCGGCGCGTACGCCTTCCGGATGTACCTGAACTACGACGGCAAGGGCGGCAAGTTCGGCGAGACCTCGGTCTCCGCGACCAGCGCCGACCAGGGCAAGCTCGCCGTGTACGCCGCCGAACGCGCCTCCGACAAGGCCCTCACGCTCGTCGTGATCAACAAGACCGGCGACGAGCTGACCAGCGCCGTCACCCTGAAGGGACGTGACGGCGGAGCGACCGCCCAGGTCTACCGCTACAGCGCTGCCGACACCTCGGCGATCAAGCACGAGGCCGACCAGCAGGTGGGCGCGGGCGGCTTCACCGCCGCCTTCCCGGCGAACTCGATCACGACCATCGTGATCCCGGCGGGCACCGGGTCCTCCCCGTCGCCGTCGCCCTCCCCGTCACCGTCACCG
>JADGHC010000397.1 GCA_019689655.1 Microbispora sp. | reverse complement strand
GCGCGTCAGCCGCTCACCAAGGGCACGTCGCCCGCGCCGAAGCAGACGAAACCCGGCACCGCCGTCTTCTCCGACGCCCGGGCCAGCGCCTCGGCGGGGGAGCGGCCCTCGGCCAGCAGCGTGTGGAAGACGGTCATGAGCGCCAGCGCCTCATCGTCGCGTACCGGCACCACGCCGGCCACCACACATCCGGCGGCCCCGTCCCGCGCGGCGCGGTCGAGGAACGCTCCGGCGAGGCCCAGCGCCGCGCCGTCCACCGGGGCGTGCGCCATCCCGGCGTCGCAGGCCGACAGCACGACCAGGCGGGGGATCCGCCGTACGGTCAGCAGGTCGTAGGCCATGAGCGGGCCGTCGTCGAGCGCGATCCGCGACAGCATGGGCCCGCGGGGGCTGAACATCCCGTGGGCGGCGATGTGGAGCACGTCGGCCCGCTCCAGCGCGCGGAGCACCTGTGCCCGGGTGGCGCCGACGCGCCGCGCCCGCGCGTGCACGGCGGCCACCATCTCGGCCTCGGCCGCGGCGTGGCCGAGCCCGGGTCCCGCGACCGAAAGCACCAGAGGGACGCCGGCGCCGCCCGCACGCGGGGCGAGCCACGCGGCGGCGTCGGCCGCCACCGACACCGGCCGGCCACGCAGCGAGGGGAGCAGCGGCCAGGGCAGCGTGCACAGCGCGCCGGTGGGGACGACCGTCACCGGGCCGCCGGGCGGGCTTCCCGCAACGCCGGGACCGGACAGCAGCACGCGGTCGAGCGCGGACAGCTCGCGGGCGAGGTCCTCGTCCACGGCCCCGGGAAGGGCGTCCGCGTCACGCAGGTTGCGGCGGCGCAGGCCATACCTGATCCGCACGGTCGCCTCGGCCGCCGCCTGGTAGGAGCCGAGCGCCCGCAGCGCGCACCCCCGGGAGCCGGCCGTGACGGCGAACAGGTCGTCGCCGCGCCGCACCAGCTCCACGAGGAGCCCCGCGGGCCTGCTTTCGGGCGCCTCGCCCGGCGGCGTCTCGGGCATCCGGGGCGTCGTCGCGCCGCGCACGACCGCACGCCACCGCTCGGCCCATTCGAGCACCGTCCGGGCGTCTCCCGTGCGCCCGGCCCGGTCGATGGCGATCTCCAGGCCGAACGCGGCGAGATCCTCGGCCGGGCGCGACGCGTGCACCCGCAGCTCCGCGTCCCGTGCCCCGCCATGCGGACCGGCGTCGCCGCCCGCGGTGTGGACGGACTCTATTCCCCTCGTCGCGGCCGCCAGGGCCCGGTCGAGGTCACCGTCCAGGCGGTGCCGCATCGCCACGGCGTGCCAGTGTACGAGCGGGCGCGTGGCGGTGGCGGCGACGTGGTCGAGCTGCGCGCGTGCGCGCGTGACCAGGCCGAGCCGTACGGCCGCCGTCGCGGCGGTGAGCCGCAGCGCCGCCGAGGCCCCGGTCCAGCCGCAGGCCGCGAGGTCGTCGGCGCAGGCGACCAGGTCGCTGACGAGGCTCCCGGCCGCCGCGTCTTCGGCCGCGACCTCGTCCGCCGCCTGCCGCCCGCCGGCGATGTTATTCACGGCCGCCGGGCCGGGCGCGTGCGCGGGCATGGCGCGTGCGCCGGCCGGGCCCCCGGTTCGGGCGGCGACCGGCCCGGGAGCCGGTTCGGGTGGCCGGGCGGTGGCCGGGCCGGAAGCCGGGCCGGGGGTCTGGGCGGTGGCCGGTTCGGGTGGCCGGATGGTTACCGGGTTTTGAGCCTCGGCGAGGCGGGCGCGCAGGACGACCTCCCTGGCCAGGGGCAGCCAGGCCGCCCTGCCCTGCGCGTCCAGCTCGGCGAGCGCCGTACGCGCCGTCGCCTCGGCCAGCGGGGCGTCCCCGGCGAGGAGCGCGGCCTGGGCCAGCAGCAGCCGCGCACCGGGGACCGCCGCCTGCGCCCCCGCCGCGATCAGTTCGGAGACGGCCTGTTCGAGCAGCGTGCGGGCCTCGCCGGGGAGCCGCGCGTCCACGAGCGCCTCGGCGAAGTCCGTGCGCATCGCGGCGAGGCGTTCCGGGTAGCCGAACAGCGTGGCCTCCGCCGCCCGATACCGCGCGAAGGCGGCGGCGATGTCGCCGCGCCGGGCGGCCACGAACGGCAGGTTGCCCTCCGCCAGCATCGCGACGTGATCGAGGCCGGCCGACCGCGCGACCCGGGCGCACTCGGCCAGGTCGGCCTCGGCTTCGCCGTACCGCTCAAGGTAGGTGTGGGCGAGGCCGCGGTTCAGCAGTCCGCCCGCCCGGAAGCGGGGATCGTCGTCCAGCAGGCCGATCGCCCGGTCGCAGTGCCGTACGGCCTCCTCGTGCCGGCCGAGCAGGATCAGGGCGACCGACCGCTGCACGCCGAGCCTGGCCAGGTCGGTCCCGGTGAGATCCCGTTCGGCGAGATCGGCCAGGCGCAGCCCACCCTCCGGGTCGCCGAGCTGCGCACGGACCGTGACGAGCGACATGCGGGCCTGCGCCACCCGGCGCGGGAACCCCCGCCCCGCCGCGATCGCCTCCTCCAGGCGCTGACCGGCGAGTTCGAGGTCGCCCAGCTCGCGGGCCGCCAGCGCCGCCGCGCGCAGCGCCACCGACGCCGCCTCGCCGCGTGCCCCTTCCGGCAGGTCCAGTACGGCTCTCGCCTCCGCGAGGGCCCTCCGGGGGTCGGTGCCGGACAGCCGCACCGCGGCCTCGGCCCGGTCCACGAGGTGCGCGCCCGGCGATCGAACGTCCGGCGCTTTTGCGCGCGAGGTCACGGGCGCACGTGGACCCAGCGGGTGAAGACGGGCGGGTGACCGGGCCGATGGCAGACCACGCTGACCCATCCCGGCGGCAGACCGGCCACCGCGAAGCGGCCGCCGGGGGACGGCACGCGGACCTTCCCGACGTACGGGGTGCGCACCTCGATCCTGGCCTCCGGCCCGGGGGCGGGGGACACCTGGCCGGCCACTTCCATGCGCCCCCCGGCGACATCCGTCTCGATGTCGATGACCAGGCCGTCCGCGCTGAAGCGCCGGACGCCGGGCGGCCTCGTCCCGTCCCCGGAGCGGGCTCCCGGCGGCACGGGGAGGCCGACCGGCTCGGCGGGTACGCCTCCCGGCACCCGCAGGCCGAAGACCGCGCGGGCGGCGGCCGACACGCGCTCCGGGACCGGATCGGCGCCCGCCGCCATGCGCAGCGCCGCCAGCAGGTATTCCTCCCTCATCGGTCCTCCTCTTCCACGAGGGCGCGCAGGCGTGCCATGCAGCGGGCCCGGGTGGGGCCGATGCTGCCGACCGGCAGATCGAGCCGTACCGCGATCTGGGCGTACCGCGCCTCGGGGTGCAGAACGTAGAGGCGGATGAGCGACCGGCACGGCTCACCGAGCAGGTCGAGCCTGCGCCACACCTGCCTGCCGAAGTCGGCGTCGACCAGCGCGGCCGTCGGATCGGGCACCGAGGTGTCCGGCACCTCCAGATCGGCGACCACCTCCCCGCGCGCCCTGCGGCTGAGCCGGGCGGCCTCGTGCCGGGTCGTGGTGACGAGCCACGCGCCGATCCGTTCGGGGTCGCGGATGGCGTCGGCGTTCTCGACGAGCCGGAGCCAGGCGCCCTGCACGGCGTCGGCCGCGTCGGAGGCGCTCAGTCCGAACGCCCGGGCGACCGCCCACATCCTGCCGTCGAATCGGGCGACCAGGTCCTCCCAGGTGGCCTGATCGATGGTGGCGAAGGTGTCGTCTGTCGGCATCTGTCACTCTGCGCGCTCGGGGGCAAGCGTGTGGTGACAACGACCTTACCGATCTGTCCACCACGAGTCAGCAGGACGAATGGACTGCCGCCGCGGCGTCGGTCATGCCGGGGCAGGGCCGGGATCCGGCGGGAGGGGCACCCATGAGCGTGTTCCGGCCGGCTGGTGGTCCGCGGCGGCGATCCGGCGGTCGCCGTCGAGCAGGCGCCGTACGGCCCGGTCCGGCGGAACCTCCCGGCACAGGCGGGCGAGCGCGCCGGTGACGACGGCCGCGGCGAACGACGTGCCGCTCCAGGTGGCGTAGCCGTGGAACTCCCCGTACTCGAGGAAGCTGCTGGCCAGGCCGACGCCCTGGGCCCAGGCGTCCACCCACGGGCCGTACGCGGAGAAGCCGGCCCTGTCGTCCCCGTCGAGCGCGCCCACCGCGACGACGCCGGGCAGGGCCGCGGGCCAGAACGGGCGCGGCGACGCGGTGTTGCCCGCGCAGGCGACGACGGCGGGGAACCCCGCGAGCGCCTCGGCCAGCCCGAGGGGCGGGGCGTCGTCGAAGGTGTGCCCCCCGAAGGACAGGTTCACCACGTCGGCCCGGCCGCGGCGCAGCGCGGCGAGCGCGCGCAGCAGCGCCGCCTGGTCGGTCACGCCGTTGCTGTCGAGGAGCCGTGACACGCGCAACCGGACGCCGGGCGCGTGCCGCAGGATGAGCCCGGCCACGAACGTCCCGTGCCCGGCCTGCGGGTCACGCACGCCGTCGCCGTCCGCGTCGGGCGTCTCGGCGATGTCGTCGCGGTACCACTGCGCCAGCCAGGGATGCGGCGCCAGGCCGGTGTCGAGGACCGCCACGGTGACGTCGCACGGCTCGCCCGGCTCGTACGGCGGCGCGGGCGCGGGCGCGGGTGGTCCGCCGGGCCCGCCGAAGAACAGCGGCTGCCCCAGCAGGATGTGGTTGGGGGAGGCCGCGTGCCCGCGGTCGCGAAGCGTGGCCGTCAGGTCGATCACATCGGTGCCCGGCGACAGCCGTACGCGGTGGACCCGGTCGGCGCCGGGAAGGGGCTCGGCGGCCAGTGCCCACCGGGCGACGGCGGACGGGGAGGAGGTCAACAGTTCGTCCGGCCGGATGAGGACGGGCCGCCCGGGAAGGGGCTCGACGAGCTGGCTATGCATGGGGAGAGCCTTTCCGTTGTCGTTACGGAACGCATCATTCCCGATTCAGTTGGTTACCAAGCGCCAATCTGTATGACCCCCTCTCTGGTGCCACGCTGCAACGGACGGTAGTCTCTCTACAGTCATCCAACCGTGATCATTCCAAGTATGAGGCCGTTGGGGAAGGCGCACCTCATGCGAATTGGGAGGTCCGGTGGCTGCTGCTCGTGGCGTCCTGTACGTCCACTCGGCTCAGCCTGCGTTGTGCCCGCACATCGAGTGGGCCGTCGCAGGCGTTCTTGGCGTGCCCGTCGACCTGACGTGGACCGCCCAGCCCGCCGCGCCCGGGACCCTGCGGGCCCAGGCCGAGTGGGAGGGGCGTCCCGGCACGGCGGCGGCGATCACGTCCTCACTCATGGGCTGGCAGCGCATCCGCTTCGAGATAACCGAGGACGCTTCGCCGGGCGTGGACGGCTCCCGGCACGCCTATACGCCGACGTTGGGCGCCTTCACCGCGGTCATCGGCGCGAACGGCGACATCATGATCCCCGAGGACCGGCTGCGCAATGTCATGCTCATGGCGGCGCAGGGGCGGGTGGACCTGAAGGAGGAACTCGACCGCCTGCTCGGCAAGCAGTGGGACGAGGAGCTGGAGTCGTTCCGCTACGCCGGTGAAGGGGCACCGGTCCGCTGGCTGCACGCCGCCGTCTGATCCTGCCGCGCACGGTTCGGCCGTGCGCGGCACCTTTTCCGCGGCTCCCGTGCCGCCCGGCTGATCACGCGGGCCGTGACAGCAATCCTCCCTCGCGCCACATGACAACCGCATAGAAGGCCCGCATTCCGCGGATATATCGGGACTCGTCCACGTCTGCACCCCCGACGCGGATGGAGGAGTCCATGAGCGTCCTCGCCCGGTGCCCGGCGCGGCGGCGGCGTACGGGGCCGGCCGTACGGTGGCCGGTGGCCGGGGCGCGGCGGCCGGGCGTACCTGGGGCAGGGCCGTGCGGCCGGGGTCGTGC
>JADGHC010000396.1 GCA_019689655.1 Microbispora sp. | reverse complement strand
GGGGGCTCCGGCGCCCGGGGGTGTGGGGGGGGGGGGGGGGGCGGGGGGGGGGGGCCCCCCGCGCGCGTCGAGCTGGTTCAGGCCGATTCAGCCGATCTTCTCGGCGATCGCCCGGGCCGCCGCCTTGAAGGAGGCGACAGCATTCTCGGCACCCGGACCCTTCGTCGAGCGGACCCACGCCTGGCCAAGGTCGTTCCAGACACTGTTCATCTGGGGGATGTTCGGCATCGGCACGCCGCCGACACCCGCCTTGCCGAACTGCGTAAGCACCGGATCCTCGAAGGACTTGCCGGCGCTCAGGTTCGCCGGCCAGCGGCCCGAGACGTTCGCCAGCGCGGCTTGCACGGACGGCTGCGACATGTAGTTCGTGACGAAGTCCTGAGCAAGCGAGAGCACGCCGTGGTCGGCTGCGTACTTCGTGACCATGAAGCCCTGAACGCCGAGGAACGGCACCGACGGGCACACGATCCGCGGCATCTGGATGATCCTGAACTTCAGCCCGCTCTTCTTGAGCGTGTCGCTATTCCAGGGGCCGGTGATCCAGAAGGCGGCCTTCTTCGTCAGGAAGGCGTTCATGGCGGTCGAATAGTCGATCTTCGAATTGATCAGTCCTTCCTTGTTCCACTTGTCGATCAGTTTCGCGTTCTTCAGGAACTTAGGGTTGGCGACTCCGATATCAGACGGGTCGATGTTGCCCGCCTTGTTGAGGCCGAAGACGTAGCCGCAGAGACCGGAGAAGAACGGGTACATGTGGTATGCGTCGCCGTTGGCCCCCTGCTGGACGGCGATCGCGAGATTGCCTCGTGCCTTCCTCTTGTACGCGAGAGCCTCCGTCTCGAGCTGCGCGAAGGTCTTCGGCACCTTAGCGAGCGCCGTGTTGACCACGAGGCCGATGTTCTCGACCTGCGTCGGGACGGCGTAGAGCCGCTTGACGGCGGTGCCGTACGAGAACGCGTTCAGGGTGTACACGGGAAACTCTCTTTTCTGCGCTGCGCTGAGCACTATCGGCTCAACGAGGCCGTTGGCCGCTAGCTGCCCGGTCCAGTCGTGGGCCGCCATGATCACGTCCGGCGCCTCGCTCGAGGCGACCGTGCCGAGGTCGTCGCGGATCTTGCCGAAGTCGTGGACGACGACGTTCACTTGGACGCCGCGCGACAGCGCCCACCGCTGGGCGAGCTGCGTCACGGCGGCCTTGCGATCCTGATCCGCCCAGATCGTGAGCGTGGTCGCCTTCGCCGCTGCATCCACCCTACCCGCGAACGCCGCTACGACGGCGAGCGCGAGCAACGCGAGAAGCACGGTCGTGCGCTTCGTTCTCATTCGCTGACCCTCCTGTGCTCCGGAATGGACGCCGGCGTGAGCGTGGTGCACGACGGGACCGGCGACGCTGCCGCTTCCGCCACGCTGCTCCCCCTCCACCTCGCGAGTGAAGACGCTCCGATGAAACGCGTACAACCGGCATGTAACAGCGGCGGAGAAACTACGCGCCGGCCCGGGTAAAGTCAAGCTGCTGCGCGGAAGTCTGCGGCTCGGCCGCAAACCGCATAGTAGAAAGCCGTACACGGAACCACAGCCCCTTGCCCGATCCAGAGAAACTAGTTACATATCTCTAGAACATACCCACCCTGCGAGAGTCGCGAGACGGGCCGGCGTCAGCGTTGCGACCGCATCGCGGGTGGCGAGCGGCGCGCTGCCGGTGCGCCGGGAAGCCCGTGAGCGGGTGGAGCGGGGGATGCGCGAGCTGCTCTACGTGCCGCCCGGGCGGCGCCCGGACACCGGCCTGGTCGGCGTCCTCGTCCCCGAGCTGGCGAACCGATCTTCCCCCGCGCTCGCGCAGGCGATCGAGACGCGGTCCGCGCCGAACGGGATCGCCTCCATCCTCTGCAATTCAGTGGGCGTCGCCCGCACTCATGCCAGACTCCCCAGAGGTGCTCATCGGGATTCCCCTGGCTCCCGACTGATAGCCGCCGCTTCGTAGCCGAGCCGGAGGCGAGGCGGAGAAGCGGGGCGGCGAAACCCAACGCCCGAACCTGGGGAACTCGGATGAACACACCTGGAGAGCCTGGCGCGGTCGCAAAGCCGGCGACACGACGTCGTCGTGCGCGGGCGCCCCCACGCCGCGCTTCTATCTCGCCGTGGCGTGGGGGCGCAAGCCCGGCTACCAGCCGTCGGTGACCGAGCCGGTACTGCCGCTCGCCGGCGTCGTGATCTGGTGGTTCGAGCCGCCTTCCCAGATCACGGAGCCGTCAGATCGGATGATGATGTACTTGTACTGAACTGTGGAGCTCGCGGGAACGCTCGCCACGTCGAACCACGTCGGGTAGTTCGGCGCCAGGAAGCGCCCGATCGCACTCGGCGCAGAGGTGCTCCAGTTCGACAGCTCAGCGTCGTTGCCGGTGAGGTAGACGTTGTCGCCGAAATTGGTCGGCGGCGCGTTGTCGACGGTGAACGTCAGCGGCACCTGCGACCCACTGAGGACGTTGTACGAGATGCTGTTGCTCGACCCGCCTCCGGCCTTCGTGACGACGACCTGCTGCGTCCCGGCGGGGGCGCCGCTCGGCACGGTGAAGTCGACCTCGGTGTCCGACCAGTAGTTCACGGTCGCAGCGGCGCCACCGACGGTAACGGTGCCGGTCGTCGAGCCAAAGCCGCGGCCGGTGACGGCGACAACGTCCCCGGTGCGTCCCATCACCGGGTCGACGTTCCCGACCTGAGGCGCGGCCGGCGCGCCCTCGACATAGGACCAGACCGCCGCCCGTCCAGGCCCGAGGGTGAACGCGTCCACCGGGTTGTTGCCGCCGGTACCGCTCGTGACCGTGATCGACGATCCGCCCATCAGGCCGTTGAGCTGGTCGCTGTACGTCCCGGCGGGCATCGCCGTGTAGAGGCCGCTGAGGTTGTACCCAGTCGTCGTGCTCTTGTTGATCGCAACGAGCACGACGTCGCCGTAGAACTGGCGCTCGTAGACGTAGACGTCGTTGTTGATCCAGCGCTGCGTCGACGAGCCGTACCGCAACGCGGGGTTCGTGCGGCGCAGCGCGGAGAGCTTCTGGATGATCTGGTAGAGGGTCGTCGTCTGGCTGAACGATGACATCATCGGCCGGTTGTACGGGTCGGCGCCGCCGTTCGTGTCGTTGTGGAGATACTGCTCGTCGCCGTAGTAGATGCACGGAATCCCGCGCGCCGTCAGGTCGAAGACGTACGCCTCGTTGAGCAGCGTCTGGTTGTTGTTCACCGACAGGAAGCGCGGGATGTCCTGCGTGTCGACGGAGTTGACTAGCTGGTTCTGGTAGGTGAACGAGCTGCTGTCCCGCGAGACCGCGCTGTCGAGCTCGGACATGTTCCCGTTGTTCATGAACACGTCGCGGATCGCGGTGTTCAGGTCGATGTTCTGCACCGACTGGCCCGCAGTGTTCGCGAACTTGATCTCCTCGGGCCAGAGGGTCGCGCCGTTCGAGTCGAACCACTCGCCGAAGACGAACACGCTCTTCTGGTTGAAGATGTGGTCGTCGTACGCCTTCACCCAGCCGGTGGGCATGAGTTTGACGGCGTCCATGCGGATGCCGTCGACCCCGTGCGAGAGCCAAGTGTCGACCGCGTTGCGCAGGTACGTGTTCGCGCACGACGCCTCCCCAGCGAAGTCCGCGAGGTTGACGATGCTCTTGTACCAGACCTGGTAGAGGTCGTTGTAGTCGCTGATGCTCCCGTTTTTGTGGAAGCACCCGTTCGGGTCGTTCGAGTACGAGGCGACGAACGAGCCGTTGTTGTAGATCGACCCGTTCTTGGCGTAGCTCGGGTCGTTCGGGTCGGCCGGATTGGAGTGGTTCGGAGCCCAGTCGAGGATCACCTTGATCCCGTTGGCGTGGGCCGTGGAAACGAGGTTGTCGAAGTCGGCCCAGGAGCCGAAATGCGGCTCCGGGGCATAGAAGTCCATGCCCCAGTAACCGTGGTAGCCGGCTTGGTTGACGCCGTTGATCACAACCGGCACGTTGACGTTCTCAACGGCGGGCGAGATCCAGATCGCAGTCACGCCCATGTTCGCGAGATAGGAGATCTTCTGGGTGATCCCCGCCCAGTCGCCGCCCCAGTACAGCGTCCAGTTCGAGTGGTCGGCGCTGTAGAGGTTGGGGCTCGCAGCGGGGTTGTCGTTCGAGGTGTTCCCGTCGTAGAAGCGGTCGGTGATGATCTGGTAGATGACGTCGCCGGTGAAATCGGCCTTCGTTGCCGGCGAGCCAGCTGCGGCAGCGGACGTCGGCCTGACGAGGGAGCCGGCGCTGCTGAGGACACACGCGACGGCGGCTGCGGTCGCCAGCCACGCAAGCGAGCGGAGAAGACGCATTCCGGTTTCCCCTTGACTCTGGCAAATCTGTTTCATCATATTGGAAACAGCTCGTGGTATTCTAGCCGTGGGCTCGTGTGTGTCAAGGCATATCGCTATTTTGAAGAGGAGTTTGCTGTTTGATACAGGTATCCATGTTGATGGAACGGAGGCAGGGATGGCGACGCTGCGGCAGGTAGCAGCCCGAGCGGGAGTGAGCCTGTCGACGGTGTGGCGCGTCGTCAACGAGCCGAAGCGGGTACGTCCCGAGACGCGCAGCCGCGTCGAGCAGGCGATGCGTGAGCTGCTGTACCTCCCAGGAACTACACGGGAGGATCAGCGATTGATTGGGCTCCTCGTGCCCGAGCTAACCAACCCGATCTTTCCCGCCCTCGCCCAGGCGCTCGAGACGCGGGCAGCCGAGGCTGGGTTCGCGTCGATCCTTTGCAACACCGAGGGAGCGACCCTGAGAGAGATCGACTACGTTCACGCACTCCTCGATCGGCGGGTCGCAGGCATGATCTTCATCTCCTGCGAGATGACCAACCTGCGCGGCGATCACAGCCACTACGCGCGGCTCGCAGCCGAGGGCGCGCGGCTCGTCTTCGTGAACGGCGCGCTCAGCTCGCTCGAGGTGCCGTCCATCGGCGTGGACGAGCGGCTCGCGGGTGAGCTCGCAACGCAGCATCTGCTTGAGCTCGGCCACCGGCGGATTGGCTTCGTCGCCGGCGAGGAGCACTACCTGCCGACACGCCTTAAGGCGACCGGTAGGGCTGCAGCACTTAGAGCAGCGGGGGCGGAGGCGGCCGAGGACCTCATCGCGTACGGACCCTTTAGTGTCGAGGGCGGCCGCGCCGGCCTCGCCCGGCTGCTCGCACGGCCCGAGCCCCCGACCGGGGTGGTCTGCTCGAACGACGTGATCGCGATCGGCGTCCTGCTCGAGGCTCACGCTCGCGGCATCGCAGTGCCCGACGAGCTCGCGATTGTTGGCTTCGACGGGATCGACGCGACAACGTGGACGACGCCGCCGCTGACGACGATCGAGCAGCCGATCGCGGAGATCGCGGACACCGCGGTGCGGACGCTCGAGTCGCTGATCGACGACCCAGTCCGGAAGCTACCGAGCTCCTACTTCCGGCCGGTGCTTCGCGTGCGCGGCTCGACGGCGCCGCCCGCGGCCGCGCACGGCCGTCGCAGGGCGGTCGCAACGCCGTAGAGGTCGTCGAAGCGCTCGGACGGGATGCCTTCGCTTGCGAGCCAGTCCGCGAGGCCGTCGCGGGCAAGGACCCGGTCGGCGGCGAGCGCGGCGCAGCGGTCGGAGCAGCCGTCCCCCGCGTAGGCGACCCCACCGCCGGGGAGCGAGAGGCGATTGCGGAGGTCACCGCAGACGGGGCACGGCTCGGGGTCGTGCCGCCGGATCCGCCAGCCGTTCGCCCGAGCATCGCCCCGGCTCGCGCGCACCTCGTGCCCCGGGGTCCGCCTACACCTACAGGTGCGAGGTGAGCCCCGCGCCGGTGGCGTCGCCGTCGAGCGCCGCGGCCGCCGCGCCCTCCGCGTTCTCGTACCACGAGTAGGCGTAGCGGCC
>JADGHC010000395.1 GCA_019689655.1 Microbispora sp. | reverse complement strand
CCGCGAGCCGCCGCGGCCGGGGAAGGATTCCCGGCCGCACCAAACCCACACCACACCGAACCCCGGCGGGACAGTTCTACGGCACCCCACCCCGCCGAACCCCGCGCCGTTGCCACACGAACCCAGGCGGGGCACCCGGCTCCGCCGAACCCCCGCGCCATTGCCATACCGAATCCGGCGCGGCGGGTGCGCGGCGCCTCAGCGGGGCGGCTTGGCCGGATTGAGATCGGCGGCGTGGAAGCGGTTCTGCGTGGCCTCCAGACCGGCGGTCATCAGCGACTCCACCATGTCGGCCGCCCGGTCCACGAGGAACGGCAGATCCTTGCGCTCCGCCGTGGCGAAGTCGCGCAGCACGAACGTCGCCGGGTCCATCCGGCCCGGGGGGCGGCCGATGCCGAACCGGATCCGCAGGTAGTCCCGCGTGCCGAGCGACTTCGTGATCGACTTCAGGCCGTTGTGGCCGTTGTCCCCGCCGCCGGACTTCGCGCGCAGCGCGCCGTACGGGATGTCCAGCTCGTCGTGGACCACGATGATGTGGTCGGGGGTGACCTTGTAGAAGTCGGCCAGCGCCTTGACCGGACCGCCCGACAGGTTCATGAACGACAGCGGCTTGGCCAGCACGACCGGGAGCGCGGCCAGGCGGCCCTCCACCACCTCGGCCCGCGATCTGTGCACCTTGAATCGCCCGCCCACCCGGGCCGCCAGCTCATCGAGCACCATGAAGCCCGCGTTGTGGCGGTTCCCGGCGTACTCCGGCCCGGGGTTGCCCAGGCCCACGACCAGCCACCGCTGCGCGGACGCGTCGGACATCGCTGTCTCCTCCGCTGTCTGCCCATATGGAAGAGTCCTCCACAGGACACCCTGCGGAGGACTCTCTCATGAACGAGTCCTACTCGGCGGCCTCGGCGGCCTCGGCCTCCGCCGGCAGCTCGGCCGCCGGGGCGGCGATCACGTGCAGCACCAGGGCCTCGGGGTCGCTCGCGAGCGTGACGCCGGCCGGCAGCTTGAGGTCGCCCGCGTTCACCGTGAAGCCCACGTCCTTGCCGTCCACGTCGACCTCGATGCCGGTCGGAATGTGGGTGGCCTCGGCCTCGACCGAGATCGCGGTCAGCGGCTGCTCGACGATCGCGCTGCCGATCGGGTCGCCGGTCACGGTGACCGGGATCTCGACGGTGACCTTCTCGCCGCGCTTGACCAGCAGCAGGTCGACGTGCTCGAGGAAGCCCTTGATCGGGTCGCGCTGGACGCCCTTCGGCAGCGCGATCTCGTCGATGCCCTCGCCCTGCAGGTGGATGAGCACGTTCGGCGTGCGCAGCGCGAGCAGCAGGTCGTGGCCGGGGAGGGTCAGGTGCCTGGGCTCGGTGCCGTGGCCGTACAGGACAGCGGGGACCTTGTTCGCCCGGCGGATCTTGCGGGCGGCACCCTTGCCGAACTCGTTGCGCGGCTCGGCGGTGATGACTACTTCGGACACGGCACATCTCCTAGGGATGACTAGATCGGCGAATTGACGCGCTCTCCCTCACCCGCCCTAGCGGAAGGCGTTACGAGCGCAACCCCCACAGCCTACCGTGTCCCGCCCGCTCCGCTCGTCGGCTCGTTCGGTGTCTCCCGCGATCACTTGAGGCCGGTTACACTGGCCACGTGATTCGTACGTTGTGTCAGGGCTGGTGGCGCTCCACGTAGGAGCGGCCATCACACGCGTACGACCGGGGCCGTTCGGATGGACGGCCCTTGTTCGTGCTCCTGGGCGAGGGGTCGCCGTCGGAACGGCGGAAACCACCGAAGGAGAAGCACATGAGCACGACCCTCGACACCGGCGTCGCCGACGATCTCGGCGTGCCGGCCGCGCGGCGCCGCAGCGCCGAGCTGGAAAGACAGATCCGGGAACGGCCCGGCCGGTTCCGGGCGCTGACCGGGGACCGCCCCACCGGCCTGCTGCACCTGGGGCACTACTTCGGCAGCCTGCACAACCGCGTCCGCCTGCAGAACCTGGGCGTGGACATGATGGTGCTGATCGCGGACTACCAGGTGCTGACCGACCGTGACGTCGCCGACCGGCTCACCGAGCACGTGGAGAACCTGGTCATCGACTACCTGGCCGTGGGCATCGACCCGGAACGAGCGACGATCTTCACGCACAGCGCGATACCCGCGCTCAACCAGTTGCTCCTGCCGTTCCTCAGCCTGGTCTCGGTGGCGGAGCTGGGCCGCAACCCCACGGTCAAGGACGAGATCGCCCATTCACGGCAGTCGGCGGTCAGCGGGCTGATGTTCACCTATCCGGTCCACCAGGCGGCCGACATCCTGTTCTGCAAGGCCGACGTCGTCCCGGTCGGGCAGGACCAGCTCCCCCACCTGGAGGTCACCCGCACCATCGCGCGCCGCTTCAACAAGCGGTACGGCACCGCGGCGAACCCCGTGTTCCCCGAGCCCGAGGCCCTGCTGTCGGCGGCTCCGCTGCTGCTCGGCACGGACGGCGGCAAGATGAGCAAGAGCCGGGGCAACTCCATCGCCCTGGCCGCGACCGCCGACGAGACCGCCAGGCTGATCCGCGGCGCGAAGACCGACGCGGACCGGCACATCACCTATGACCCGGTCGCCCGTCCCGAGGTCTCCAGCCTGGTCCTGCTGGCCGCGCTGTGCCTGGGCCGGGACCCGCACGAGGTGGCCGGCGAGATCGGCGGCCGAGGTGCCGCCGCGTTGAAGGCCGTCGTCACCGACGCGGTCAACGACTACTTCGCGCCCATCCGCGCGCGGCGCGCCGAGCTGGCCCGGGACCGCGCCCACATCCGCCGGGTGCTGCGCGACGGCAACGAACGCGCCGCCGCCATCGCCGACGCCACCCTCGGGGAGGTACGCGCGGCGATGAACTCCATCTACTACTGAAGGCCGCCACGGGCCCCCGGCCACGGCCGGGGGCCCGACGACGATCAGCTGTCGCCTTCGAAGAGGCTGGTGACCGAGCCGTCGGTGAAGACCTGCTCGATGGCCCGGGCGATCAGCGGGGCGATCGACATGACCGTGAGGCTGTCGAACCTCTTCTCCTCCGGGATTGGCAGCGTGTTGGTCACGACCACCTCGGAGATCCGGGAGTTCTTGAGCCGATCCACGGCGGGGTCGGAGAACACCGCGTGGGTGGCCGCCACGATGACGTCGGTCGCGCCGTGCTCGTACAGCGCGTCGGCCGCCTTGCAGATCGAGCCGCCGGTGTCGATCATGTCGTCGATCAGCACACAGGTCCTGCCGCGCACCTTGCCGACCACCTCGTGCACCTTCACCTGGTTGGCCACGTCGAGGTCGCGCCGCTTGTGGATGAACGCCACGGGCGTGCCCAGCGTGTCGGACCAGCGCTCGGCCAGCCGTACGCGGCCGGTGTCCGGGGAGACGATGGTGGTCGTCGCCGGGTCGAGCTTGCCGCGCAGGTAGTTGATCAGCACGGGCATGGCGAACAGGTGGTCCACCGGGCCGTCGAAGAAGCCCTGGATCTGCGAGGTGTGCAGGTCGATGGACATCAACCGGTCGGCGCCCGCCTGCTTGAACAGGTCGGCCATCAGCCTGGCGGTGATCGGCTCGCGCCCGCGGCCCTTCTTGTCCTGGCGCGCGTACCCGTAGAACGGCATGATCACGGTGATCCGCTTGGCCGAGGCCCGCTTGAGGGCGTCCACCATGATCAGCTGTTCCATGATCCACTGGTTGATGGGCGCGGTGTGGCTCTGCATCACGAAGGCGTCGCAGCCGCGCACCGACTCCAGATAGCGCACGTAGATCTCGCCGTTGGCGAAGTCGCGCAGCACCGTCGGCGTGATCTCGATGCCGAGGGCCCTCGCGACCTCGTCGGCCAGCTCGGGATGGGCCCGGCCGGAGAAGAACATGAGGTTCCGCTCGCCGGTCGTCTTCCTGCCGCTCATGCCGCGCTCCTCGCGTGTCGAGCCTGTTCGCCGTACCAGGCCTGGTGACGGGCCGGCCGTAACGCCGTTCCCTCGGCCCGCCAGGGGCCCGCGAACCCCTTCGCCCGGTCGATGTGGTCGGTCACGGTGTCCTCCTGGCCTTGCCCTCCGGCGTTACGCGGTCAGACCGCGCCTCGTACTCTTTCCTGCTCCCCGTACGGCCCGCAGGGGCGGGCCGCAGGTGGTCCTAGTCGGCGGTGGCGGGATCTTCGCCGTTCACCGCGGCCGCGTCGCGGGCCTCGAGCGCCCGCCGGGCCGCCTCCGCGGACTTGGTGCCGGCACGGCGGCGCGCCACCCAGCCCTCGATGTTGCGCTGTTTGCCGCGGGCGACCGCCATCGCCCCCGGCGGCACGTCGGAAGTGATCACCGATCCGGCGGCCGTGTAGGCGCCGTCGCCGATCGTGACCGGCGCGACGAGCATGTTGTCGCTGCCCACGCGTACGTAATCGCCGACGACCGTGTGGTGCTTGGCGACGCCGTCGTAGTTGACGAAGACGCAGGCGGCGCCGATGTTCGAGCCGACCCCGATCGTCGCGTCGCCGACGTACGTCAGGTGCGGAACCTTGGAGCCCTCGCCGATCCGCGCGTTCTTGGTCTCGACGAACGCACCGATCTTGCCCTTGGGGCCGAGCACGGTGCCCGGGCGCAGATAGGAGAAGGGGCCGACGACGGCACCGGGGCCGATCTCCGCGCCGTCGGAGACGGTGTTGCGTACGACGGCCTCCTCGCCGACGACCGTGTCGGTCAGCGTGCTGCCCGGCCCGACCTGCGCGCCCGTCGCGATCCTGGTCGCGCCCTTGAGCTGGGTGCCGGGGTGGATCACGACGTCCGGCTCCAGCGTGACCCCGGCGTCCACCCACGTGCTGGCCGGATCGACGATGGTCACCCCGGCGCGCATGTGCGCCTCCAGGATGCGGTCGTTGAGCACGCGGCGGGCGAAGGCGAGCTGGACGCGGTCGTTGACGCCCTCGACCTCGGTGTGATCGGCGGCCACGTGCGCGCCCACCCGGTGGCCGTCCTCCCGGAGGATGGCCAGCACGTCGGTCAGGTACTCCTCGCCCTGCGCGTTGGCCGCGCCGATCCGCTTCAGGCCCTCGGCGAGCAACGCGCCGTCGAAGGCGTACACGCCGGAGTTCATCTCGGTGATCGCGCGCTGCTCGGGGGTCGCGTCCTTCTCCTCGACGATCTCCAGCACCGCGCCGCTCTCATCGCGCACGATCCGGCCGTAGCCGGTCGGGTCGGGGACGACGGCGGTCAGCACCGTGACGGCGTTGCCCTCGGATGCGTGCCGTTCCAGCAGGGCCGCCAGGGTCTCGGTGCGCAGGAGGGGCGTGTCGCCGTACGTGACCAGGACGGTGCCGTCGATCGGGCCCTCGGCCTCGAGGGCGGTGCGCACGGCGTGACCGGTGCCGTTCCGCTTTTCCTGGACGACCGTACGGACGTCCGGGGCGGTCGTCGCGAGATGCGCGCCGACCTGCTCGCGCGCGTGCCCGATGACCACGATCAGCCGTTCGGGGGCGAGCCCGCGCGCGGCCGTGAGCATGTGGTCCACGAGCGCTCGGCCGCAGACCTCGTGGAGGACTTTGGGGGTCTTCGATTTCATCCGGGTGCCCTCGCCGGCGGCGAGGACGATCACGGCTGCCGGGCGCGGCACACTCACGGACTGAGGCTCCCTCGGCATCGCGGCTTACTACACGGATCGTGACTTGACGAAACGACTTCGGGGTACCACGTGTCCACTACCCCGTGAACCGCACGGTCACCCGCTCGACAAGGTGAGCTTACCTGCAGCGCCCCGGAAGGAAACCAGCGCCCCTGGCGCATGAACGGACCGATGAACAAGGCTCCCGGGGGAGGATTCGAACCTCCGTTGACAGAACCAAAATCTGTAGTCTTGCCCCTAGACGACCCGGGATGGACGCGAAGTCCCGCTTTACTGGATTCCGGCACGAGCCGCAATCCGCACTCAGGATACAGAGCCGAC
>JADGHC010000394.1 GCA_019689655.1 Microbispora sp. | reverse complement strand
CCGGTGATGACGCCCCCCGTCGCGACGAGCGCCGTGACGACGCCGTCCCGGTGCCCGCGCTCGCGGACCTCCTGCCTGGCCCGGGCCATGAGGAAGATCGTGTAGTCCACGCCCAGCGCCACCAGGAACAGGAACCCGAGCGTGAGCGCGGTCTGGTCGGTGCGGGCGAATCCGAGGGCGTGGAACAGCAGCGTGGACAGGCCGAGAGCGGCGCCGGACGAGAGCAGGGCGCAGCCGAGCAGCAGCAGCGGTGCGACGGCCGCGCGGAGCAGGACGCCGAGCACGAGGGTGACGACGCCGGTGACGAGCGGCACGATCACCGCCAAGTCCCGGTCCATCGCGGCGTCCCGGTCGACCAGCGCCGCCGTCTGCCCTCCGACCAGCGCGTCCGGCACCGCCCGGGCGAGCCGCGCGCGCAGCCCCGCGACCGCCCGCCGGGCCGGTTCGCTCGACGGGGGGTCGGCGAGCACGGCGGTGACCAGCGCCCAGCGGCCGGAAGCGGAGACCCGCACCGGGCCGGGCGCGGCGAACCCGGGGGCCGTCCGCGCCACCTCGGCGGCCGTCGCGGCGGCCCGCGCGGGAGTGTAGACCAGGACGGGCGCGGTGGCGCCGCCGGGATAGTGCGCCCGGATGATTTCCTGCCCGGCGGCCGACTCCGGCGTTCGGGTGAAGTTGTCCCCGCCGTCGAGCGCCCCCACCCGCAGGGACACCGTGCCGCAGGCCAGCGCGACGAGGGCGAGCCCGGCCACACCCCAGGCGCGGCGCGGCCGCCCGGACACGAGCCGCCCGATCCGCCGCCACACGCGCGCCGTACGGGAGGCCGTACGGCGGGGGACGGCAGGCCAGAACACGCCCCGGCCCAGCGCCGTGAGCAGCGCGGGCAGCAGGGTGGTCATGGCCAGCAGCGCGGCCATGACGGCGACCGCGGCGAGCGGGCCGAGCCCCCTGGTGGAGTTCATGTCCGCCGCGAGCAGGGCCAGCGCGGCGAGGGCCATGGTCGCGGCGGAGGCCGCCATGGAGGGCACCGTGCGCCGGAGCGCGAGCGCCATCGCGTGGTGCCGGTCGGCGCGCTCGGCCAGCTCCTCCCGGTAGCGGGAGATCAGCAGGAGCGCGTAGTCGGTGCCGAGCCCGAACACCAAGACGATCATCAGCGCCGAACCCGAGCCGTTGACCACGGCACCCGCCTCCGCGACCAGGACGGCACCGGCCTGCGCGGCCACCGCGCCCACCGCCACGCAGGCGAGGGGGACGAGCGGCAGAACCGGGCTGCGGTAGGTCACGAGCAGGAACAGCGCGACCACCGCCACCGTCACCAGGGTCAGCGTTCCGTCGATCTGCCCGTTGGCGTCCGCCGCGTCCGCCCGGGAGGCGGCGGGACCGGTGGCGGCGGCCGTGAGCCCGGCGGGCAGCCCGGCCCGCATGATTTGGCGCGCCAGGGCCACGATCCGCGCCGCCTCGCCGCTTTCCATCGCCTCGCCGGGCACCGGGACGGTCAGCGTGAGCGCCGCGCCGTCGGCCGAGGGCACCGGACCGGTCACCTCCCCGTGCGCGAGGGCTCGCAGCCGGTCCCGGTCGTCCAGCACGGCCGCTCGATCGGCGGGGCTCAGGCCGCCCCGCCGCGCGTAGACGAGCACCAGTGCGCTGTCGCGGGCCGCGGGGAACTCCCGCCGGGCCAGCTCCACGGCCCGGGTCGACTGCGCCCCCGACGGCATCCAGGCGGTCTCGTCGTTGTCCTGCGCCTGTCCGATCTTCGCGGCCAGCGCGCCGAGGGGAACGAGCGCCACCAGCCAGGCGGCGATCACCACCCACTTGCCGATCCGTCCCGCGGGCAGACCGGCCAGACGCCGCAGTATCTCCATTCCGCACCTTTCGTTGTCCTCGAAGAGAGGTGCCAACGGTGGCGCGGGGAGGGCGTCGCGGGCGTCCGCGCCGGAACGTCATTCCCGGCTACGCCGCCGCGCGTACGCGGTCACGCGGCCTGCCGTACGCGGTGGACGTCGTCGCTCACCGCTCACCGCCGGCCTCGTGCTCCTGGATCCGCTCGAGCAGGTGGCGCAGCTGCCGCCGGAGGGTCTCGACCTCCTCGGTGCTGGTGAGCCGGGCCCAGTGCTCCTCGACCCGCTGACCGGCGGCGGCGGCGACGGGCCGGACCGCCTCGCCCCGCTCGGTGAGGAAGATCAGCCGCGACCGCGCGTCACGCGGGTTGGGCCGGCGTTCGACGTATCCCGCCCGCGCAAGCTGGTCGACGGCCTCGGCCATCGTCTGCTTGCGCACCCCGGCCAGGGCGGCGAGCTCGCCGATCTGTATCCCCTCCGGAGGCACGAACGGGAACACCTTGGCGTGTCCCGGCCTGAGGTCGCCGAAGCCGGCGTCGCGGAGCGCGGCGTCGACGTCCTGGGCGTAGTGCTGGTGGAGCAGCCGCAGCAGGAGGGACAGCCGCGGCCGGGGCGGGAGCTGGTTCGAGGCCATATTGACAGGTGCCTGTCTATCTTCATAATCGGGATCGACAGGTGCCTGACTATCTCGCGTGCTGGACATGGTGGACAGGGTGCCTGCCGAACGGGCCGGAGTCCAGGCCGCGCCCGCGACGACGCGCAACCGAGGAGGCATGCGATGCCGACCGTCGACGTGCTCGACTCGACGATGTTCTACCGGGACACGGGCGCCGGGACCCCCATGGTGTTCCTGCACGGCAACCCGACCTCGTCCCACCTGTGGCGGCGGGTCCTGCCGCTGATCGGGGAGCCCGGCCGCTGCCTCGCGCCGGACCTGATCGGGATGGGCGACTCCGGCAAGCCGCCGGTGCCGTACCGCTTCGCCGACCACGCCCGTTACCTGGACGCGTGGTTCGACGCGCTCGACCTGGACGGCGTGGTGCTGATCGGCCACGACTGGGGCGGGGCGCTCGCCTTCGACTGGGCCGCCCGCCACCCGGGCCGGACCCGCGGCGTGGCGTTCATGGAGACGATCGTCAGGCCGATGTCGTGGAGCGGCTTCCCCGAAGGTGCGCGCGAGCTGTTCCGGAAGCTGCGCACCCCCGGGGTGGGCGAGGAGCTGGTCCTCGACCGGAACCTGTTCATCGAGCAGGCGCTGCCCTTCGGGGTCGCCACCGGCCTCGCCGATGAGGACTTGGAGGTGTACCGCAGGCCGTACCCGACCCGGGACAGCCGGATGCCGCTGCTGCAGTGGCCGCGGGCGTTCCCCTTCGACGGCGAACCGGCCGACGTGGTGGAACGGGTCGAGGCCTACGACGCATGGCTGGCGGCCAGCCCCGAGGTGCCCAAGCTGCTGCTGACCTTCGAGTCCGGGCCGGGTCTGATGACCGGGCCGGAGACGGTCGCCTGGTGCGCCGGCAACATCGCCGGGCTGGAAATCGAAAATTGCGGGCCCGCCGGACACCACGCGCCGGAGGACCAGCCCGAGGCCATCGCCGCGGCGATCGCCGCCTGGGCCGACCGGCACCACCTGCGTTCGGGCGAGGGGAGCTGATCGGCCGTGCGGGCGATCCGCCAGTACGCGTTCGGAGGGCCGGAGGAACTGCGGCTCGAGGAGGTGCCCGACCCCCACCCGGGCGGCGGCCAGGTCCGCGTCCGCGTCGAGTCGGCCGGGGTGCACCTGCTGGACACGGTGATCCGGCGTGGCGAGGCCGCGCCCCGGGCCATGCCCGAGCTGCCGGCGACCCCGGGCCGGGAGGTCGCCGGCGTGGTCGACGAGGTCGGCGACGGAGTGGACGAGCGGCTGCTCGGCCGCCGCGTGGTCGCCGACCTCGGCCCGGCCGGCGGCGGCTACGCCGAGCTGGCGCTCGCCCGGGCGGAGTCCCTGCACGTGCTCCCGGAGGCGCTCGACGCCGACCGGGCCGTCGCGATGGTCGGCACCGGGCGCACCACGATGGCCATCCTCGAGCTCGCCGCGCCGGCCGCGGACGACGTCGTGATCGTCACCGCCGCGGCGGGCGGCATCGGCACGCTCCTCGTCCAGGCGGCCCGCACCGCGGGCGCGACGGTCGTCGGCGTCGCGGGAGGGCCGCGGAAGGCGGCGCTCGTGCGCGAGCTCGGCGCGGCGGAGGCGGTCGACTACTCCCGGCCCGGATGGCCGGACGCGGTGCGCGCCGCGCTCGGCGGGCGGCCGATCACGCTGGCGCTCGACGGCGTCGGCGGCGTCATCGGCCGCGCCGTGGTCGAGCTGCTCGGCGTCGGCGGCCGCCTGGTGATGTACGGCACGTCGTCCGGGACGCCGACCGAGCTTTCCGCCGGGGACCTCTACGAGCGGGGTATCACCGCGTCCGCCGCGGTCGGCGCCCGCATCATGCGGCGTCCCGGCGGGCTGCGCCCGCTGGAAAGCCGTGCGCTGGCCGCGGCGGCGGAAGGCCGCCTCACGCCCGTGATCGGCCAGCGGTTCGACCTGGCCGAGGCGGCGGCCGCGCACGAGTCGATCGAGTCGCGCGCGACGGTGGGCAAGACCGTCCTGCGCCCCTGATCCGGCCGGGTAGGCCTCGGCCGCGTACGCGGTGCCTGCCGTACGGATCAGGCGCGGTAGACGCGGCGGACGTTGTCGTCGGGGGCGGGCAGGCGCTCGGCGGCCGGCCCTTCGGCGAAGCCCTTCAGCACGTTGGTCGTCACCCTGGTGACGAAGGCCCGGGCGCGCGCGTCGATTCCGTGCGCCCGGGGCAGGTCGCGGGTGCGGGCCATGAGCGTCTCGGCCCACCGCATCGTGCCCGAGGCGAACACGCCGGCCCCGCTGCGGGCGGTGTAGTAGGCGGCGTCGGCGAAGCTGGGCCGCCCCACGCACGTCACGGGGGAGTGGGCGAGGATCTGCAGCGGCCTGGGCGTCGGCACGTCCGTGTTGACCCGGTCGTACTCCACGCCCACGAGGTGGGGGAACGCGTCGCCGCGGCGCACGCCGGTGCCCGCGAAGACCCAGTGCCGGGGCTCGTGCACCACGAACGGCGCGTCCACGGGATATCCGTCGTAGTAGACCCCGATGAGCGACGACTCGGGGTCGGCCTTCGGCGCCGCCCGGAAGTCGGTCGTCGCCAGCGCCGGGTGGGTGCGGACCATCGGGTCGCGGTCCACCGCGGTCTTGTAGCAGACCACCAGCCTGCCGTGCTCCTCCAGGCGGACGCGGCGGTAGCAGGTGTTGGCGCCCAGGAAGGCCAGGTTGACGCCCGCGTCGCGGGCCTCGGTCACGGTGCGGCGCACCCCGGGGGTCCAGTATTCGTCGTGCCCCAGGAAGATCGCCGCCGAGGCGCCGGTGAGCACGTCGTCGCCGGCCTCCAGGTCGCTGCCCGTCGTGTACGCCAGGGGCAGGCCGAGCCGTTCGGCCAGGGCCACGACCGGCCGCTCGTGAATGAGGAACTTCTCCATCCCGGTGGGGTCGTACGGGCGGTCGAAGCTGACCGCCAGCGAGCGGCTCTCGTAGCGGCCGTCCTCGCCGTAGTAGAGGCTGTAGCCGCCCCAGCGGTTGTACGCCTGCCAGGTCGGGGTGGCGTGGACCAGGACAGTCCGCCCGGCCCCGGAGGCCGAGCGCACGATCAGCGGCACGTACCGCTGGTGGCCGCGCTCGGTGTCCAGGCGCAGCAGGTAGGCCCCTTCAGGCCAGCCCTCGGTCGACACGGTGAGGGAGCGCCGCCACCCGGCGCGTACCGTGCGGGTGTCGCCGACGAGCCGTCCACGGCCCTGGTTGCGCCCCTTCATCCATTCCGATCGCCACACCCGGCGGGCCAGCGCCCCGCCGTACCAGCCCATCCGGTACGCCGTGACCCGGTAGCGGCCCTCCGTGGTGGACACGTGGAGGCCGAACGTCTCCCCCGGCAGCACGCTCACGCGGTCGGTGTAGCCCTCGATCGCCTCGTCGGGGCCGCGCCTGCGTATCCGCCAGTCCGGGTCGCCGGGCAGCAGCCGCTCCGGCACCGGCCTCCCGGGCGGCGGCGTGGGGGCG
>JADGHC010000393.1 GCA_019689655.1 Microbispora sp. | reverse complement strand
GGAAGTTGGTGTCCGCCCCGGGGACGCAGTCGGGGGAGGGCGGGGACGCGGCGGCGCAACCGGTCACCGGCTGAGGGTTGCCGGCGTAACCGGTGCGGACCTCCACCACGTCGCCGGGGGCGACGTCGGCGGTCGCGTCCCGGTCCCCGCCGATCGGGGCGCCGAGCAGTTCGAAGTAGTGGTCCCAGTCCCAGTACGGCCCGGGGTCCCAGTGCATGCTCTTGGTGGCTCCGAGCACGGTGCCCGGCACCTGGTCGTGGCCGATGATGTGCGCCCGGTCGAGGGGGATGCCGTACTTGGCGGCGAGGTATTTCACCAGCGCTGCCGAGGTCTGGTACATCGACTCGGTGAACCACGCGGCGGTGCCGGCGAAGCCCTCGTGCTCGATGCCGATGGAGTGCATGTTGACGTACCAGTTGCCGGCGTGCCAGCCGACGTCCTTCGGGTCGAGGTGCTGGGCGATGTGACCGTCGGAGGAGCGGATCGTGTAGTTCCACGCCAGGTACGTGGGGTCCTGGACGAGCCGGACGGAAGGTTCGTAATAGCCCTCGGTGTCGTGGATGACGATGTAGTCGAGCTTGGGCCCGCCCGGCCCGGTCCGGTCGGCGATGTCGTGGTTGCCGTAGTCGGTGGTGTTGTCCGGCAGGCTCGGCGAGCCCTTGGCGTACGGCGCCTCCAGCCACTCGCAGCCGAGGTCGGCCGGGCAGTCCACGCCCGGGTCGGCCGCCGCCTTGGCCTGCGGCACGGCGACCGAGTCGTCGGCGGCGAGCGTCACCCTCTCGCCGTCGGCGGTGACGCGGCTCTTGCCCTCGCGCAAGGTCTGGTACACCTGCCGGACGAAGTTCTCCTTTCCGCCGAAGCGCGCCACGGCGTCGCGCCAGGAGGCCAGGTCGTCGCCGCCCGTGTGGTAGGAGGCCAGGAGCGCCGCGCCGCCGCAGATGTTGGCGTTCGGCTCCCGGCGCAGCGCGTCGATCGGCAGGCCGGTCAGCTCGGCCGCCGCCGCGATCTGGCTCGTGGCCTTGGCGGCGCGTCCCTTGCCCGCGCCGTCCCATGACTCGGGCGCCCGGTCGCCGAGGTCGAACACGCCGTAGCCGCCGTCGGAGCTCGGTCTGCCCTTGTGATCGTCCCAGCGGGACAGCATGTACGCCACGGCCTTCAGCAGCCGTTCCGGCACGCCCGTCGCCTTGGCCGCCTCGCCGAAGGCCGCCTCGCGCGTGGGCGCCGACAGCGTCGCCGCGCAGGAGACCCGCGGTCCGGACGTGGAGGTGGAGGCCAGGGCGGCGGGCGCCGGGGGGAGCAGCGCCGCCGCCGCGACGACCGCGACGGCGATGCCGCGATGTGGAGTTCTCACCGTTGTGTGACCCCTTCTCGAATGCCTGTGGGGATCAGGCCGGGGCAATCACACCTCCGCGCGCGGCCGTGCGCCAGAGCGTGACGCAAATCTCGTCGAGATCGTAACTTTTCGCCAGACTGGCCGAGTCAGATGAAAATCCTTGCCCCGCCCGGCCGCCACCTCCCTTCGACGGCGACGAGAGCCGACCCATCGCGGTCGCGAGATGCGCGCGTACGGCGGCTCCCGAGTTCCCGGGGACGCCCGGGGAAAGCGCCCCCGGAAAGCGCTTTCCCGAACGCGCTACGGCAGCGGGACCGCACTCGACTCGCGTACGACGAGGTGGCAGGGCAGGGCGTGCCGGCCGGGGGAGGGGGAGCCGTTGATGGCGGCCAGCAGCATCTCGGCCGCCGAGCGGCCCAGCCCTTCGAGGTTCATGTCGACGCTGGTCAGCGGCGGCTGGCAGCCCTCGGTCATGACGTCCCAGTTGTCGAAGCCGACGAGGGCGACGTCCTGCGGGACCCGGCGGCCGGCGGCGCGCAGCGCGTCGCACACGCCGCGCGCGATCTGGTCGCTGCCGCAGAAGACCGCGTCGAAGTCCGTACGCCCGGCCAGCAGGATGCCGACGGCCTGGCGTCCCCATGCCTCGCTCCAGCCGCCGAACAGCGGCGGCGCGGCCGGTTCGAGCCCCGCCTCGGCCAGCCGCTCCACGGCCGCCGCCGCGCGCACCCGGGCGGAGTTGTGGTGCTCCGGCCCCGTGACGTGCGCGATGCGGGTGCGGCCGACCGCCAGCAGGTGCTCGACGGCCTTGCGGGCGCCGCCCGCCTCGTCCGGGACGACCGAGCAGTCGCCGGGGTCGGTCGAGCTGATGAAGGCGTACACCACCGGCACGGGCAGGTCCGCGGCGATGGGGGCGCGCGCCTCGGTGCGCCGGCCGGTCACGATGATCCCGTCGACCCGGCGGCTGAGCAGCGTCCTGACGTAGTACTGCTCGCGGATCGGGTCGTCCCGCGCGTCGCAGAGGAAGACCGACATCTCCCCGGCGCCCAGCGCGTCCTCGGCGCCGATGAGGACGGGGATGCTGAACCGGCCTATCGTATCCGTGGTGATCATGCCGACGGTGTAGGTGCGGCCCGAGTGCAGGCTGCGGGCACCGGCGTTCACCTCGAAGCTGAGCTGCCGCGCGGCCTCCCGGACGCGCATGCGGGTCTCCTCCCGCAGCGACCCGCGTCCGTTGAGCGCCTTGGACGCCTGCCGCACTGCGTGGACAACCTTCACGCCTGCGGCAACCTCGGCAACCTCCGCGCCGCCGCGGGGGAGGAGGGCCACGGCTTCACCGGCATGTGGTTCGCCGACTCCGACGTCCACAAGACCCTGGAGGCGGCGGCCTGGCAGCTCGCGACATCGCCGCGGGACGCGGGCCTGCGGTCGTTCGTCGACGACACGACCGCGCTGCTCGCCCGCGCCCAGCAGCCGGACGGCTACCTCAACTCCTACTTCACCGTCGTCGCGCCGGACGAGCGGTGGCGCAAGCCGGACTGGGGCGACGAGCTGTACTGTGCGGGCCACCTCGTCCAGGCGGCCGTCGCGGCCGGTCGTACCGGTGCGAGCCCCGCGCTGGTGCCCGTGGCCCGGCGCTTCGCCGACCTGCTGGTGGACCGGTTCGGCCCGGGCGGGGTGGCAGAGGTCTGCGGGCATCCCGAGATCGAGACCGCGCTCGCCGAGCTGTACCGGCTGACCGGCCACCGGCCCTATCTGGACCTCGCGCGGCGCTTCCTCGGCGCCTGTTCGGCGGCCTCGCTCGGTGCGAGGGGCAGGCGCAGGACGAGCCGGGCGCCGCCCTGGTGTTCGGCGGCGTACAGCGTGCCGCCGTACTCCTCGGCGATCTTCCGCGCAATCGTGTGACGCCGCCGAATGCGCCTTGGGGTCGTGCGCGGGCGTGTCGCCGGCTGCCTACGGCGGCGTGGCCGAGCCGGTGATCTCGATGCGCAGGATCATCCCGGCGGCCTTGTGCCCGGCGACCGTGCACCAGCCGTCCACCGGCCCGGTCAGCTCGGGCACGGTGAGCGTGGCCGACTGCCCGGCGCGCAGCATCGGCGTCCGCTGTCCGGTGGCGAGGCGCAGGTCGTGCCGCTGCGCGTCCTTGTTCGTCACCCGCAGGATCAGCCGGGTGCCCGCGGGCGCCTCGATCCTGTTCGGGACGACGCTCATGCCGACCAGCGTGACGTCCACCGTCTGCGTGCCGCCCCCGGCCACCGTGTTCACCCGCGGCCCGCTGCCGCCGGTCGCCGATACGGCCACGGCGAGGAGCGTCGCCAGCACGCCGATCGCGACGCCGCCCGCCGCCGGGGACACCCGCACGTTCCGCACCCGTGCCACCGCCACGCACGCGAGCAGCACGAACGTGGCCAGCTCAGCCACCACGAGACCCCAGGCGACGGTCCGGACGGGGCCGGGCACCGGAAGGACGGTCGTCACCAGACCGGTGTTGACGGCGGCGAGCCGTACCCGCCAGCCGCGTTCCAGCAGCGCGCCGGTGCGCTTGAGCACGGCGGGGCCGCCGCCCAGCACCACCGGCAGCAGAAACGTGAGCGCGCCCACGAGCGTCTGGCCGACGAACCCGGCGAGCACCGCGGGCAGCGCCGTCTCGATCACCTCGGCGACCCGCTCCGGCGGCCGGGTCGCCACCACGACGAGGTCGGCGGCGACGGCCACGACGAACCAGACGGTGCCCGCCGCCAGCATGAACGACGCGGCCGTGTGCGGCGGCCTGCGCCTGGCGGTGCGCAGGAACGGCACGAGCGTGAGCGCGGCCGCGGTCGCGTACAGCAGCAAACCGGGCGCCGCGACCCAGCGCGCCCCCGCGAGCAGCCCGCCGACCGCCGCGGCCAGCCCCGGTACGGCCATGCGCACCGACAACCGGGCCACCCGCCCCACCCCGTCGGCCATCTGCGTCCGCAGCACGGTCGGCCACAGCGTGAACAGCGTGCCGAGCACCGCCAACCCCACCCAGCCGAGCAGGTTGACGTGCACATGCGCGGCGACGAGCCGCTCCTCGGCCGGGCCGGTGACATGCCCGGACAACATCACCGCGCCGATCGTGCCCCCGGCGGCCAGCGCCGCCCCGGCCGCCACATACCAGGCCACCACGTGCGAGAACCGCCCCGCGAGCGCGCCCCGGGACCACACCACGAGGCTGATCGCGTGCGCGGCGACGACCGCGACGGCCATCGCCGCCCCGGCCACGCCGACGATCACCGGTCCGCTCGACGCGCCCGTCAGCACCCCGGCGATCCCGGCGTTCAACGCGACCAGCCGCAGCGCCCGCCACCGCGCGGGCGGCTCGGCGAGCCGCAGCAGCGCGACCGCGAAATGCTCCGTCCAGGTCACGATGGCGTTGGTGACCGCGCCGAGCAGGAACACGTGCAGCGCCAGCCAGCGCGGCGCGGGCAGCCAGCCGCCGGCGACGGCCGCCACCGCGGTCAACGCCAGCCAGCCGAGCACGACCGCGTTCGCGATCGTGTGCCATCGGGCGCGCCCGTGCCGGGGCCGCGGCGGCTCGGGCCGCGAACCGGGAGGTCCGATGCGCACATCCGCCGAGGTCATGACGACTCCACCGATCGAGAACGGGACGACAGCGCACAGGCCACCGCACAAACCACGAACCCGGCCAGCGCCACCTCGCCGAGCACCCCGCCGGCCACCCGGGCCACGCCCGCCCCCGCGAGGTCGCCGGCCACCCGCACCAGCAGCGCGACGTGCAGCAGGGCGAGCGGTGCGTACAGCACCGGCCGGTACGGGATCCGCACCCGCAGCACCGCCGGAAGGATCATCGGCGCGTGCCCGAACACCATCGACATGACGAACCCGAGGAACACCGCGTGCAGCGCCGCGTCGTACAGCTCCCCGTCCGGCCGCCCCGCCACCAGCCACAACACGCCGCCGACGACGAGCCAGCCGTACCCGCCGAGCAGACAAACCGCCGCGTACCTGGGCAACCCGGTGCCGCGCACGGTCCGTTGCGCCACGTCGTACACGCCCAGCCACACCGCGAGCGCGAGCATGCCCATCCCGGTGATCCGCCATCCCGCGCCAGGCAGCGGAACCGAGATGAGCACGCCCACGGTCAACAGAGCCGCTGCGGCCATGAGGCCGTCCCCCGCCCGCCGCCGCAAGAACGCCACGCGTGCCAGCTCCAGCCGCTCCCCGGCGATCGTGAGCACGAGAAAGGCCATCATCCAAGGCACCAGGTCCGCGACCGGATGCCCGCGAAGCCACAGCAGTCCGCTGGCGTACCAGGCGACGGCCCCCGTCATCTGCACGATGACCTCGCGGCCGGGCCGCCGCTCCAGCACGACGACGACATAGACGGCGACGAGCCACCCCGCCGCCGCGGTCAGCGCCAACCGCCCCACCTGGGCGAACCCCGCCGCGAGCGCGACCGCCCCGCTTCCGGCCAGCGCGGGCGCCGCGTACGCCCACCGCCGCCGCACCGCGACCGCGCGCTCCAGCGCGATCAGCGTGCCCAGGAACCCCAACGCCATCAACGGCCCGTGCTGCGCCGCGAACGCTGCCGGAGGCACCCCGGGCCTCACCTCAAGCAGCCCCAGCCCGCCC
>JADGHC010000392.1 GCA_019689655.1 Microbispora sp. | reverse complement strand
GCGCCGGTCTCAACCCCCTTTTTTAGGCTCCGGGGGTGGGGTCCCCGCTAGCCCCCGGCCCTTTCCGGTTTCCCGGCGGGCGGTACGCGTGATACCTGATACGAACGTGATTCGGCCGGACGGCGAAGAAGATGTGATCGAGGTGGGCGACGCCCCGCGGATCGTGGGCCGGGAGAGCGGCAGCACTCGGGGCCGGCGTGCCGTGCAGCGGCTCCGGGGCAGCGCGACGACGTCCATGACCACCGACGAGATCATGAAGCTGCTGCGTGACGGGTGGCGTTCCGCGCGCCGTCCGGGAACGCGTCTTCGCCGCAGTCGAGCTCATCGCCCCATAAGGACGAGTGGAAGCCGATAACATGCGGCAGGTGTCCGGAACGTCCGCACTTGCCGCCCCTCGCCAGGATGCCGCGCCGCGCCGGGCCTCCTGGACGCTGTCGCCGTACGCGCTGCCGCTGAACGCCCTGCGGATCCTCGCGAAGTGCGCCCTTCCGCTGATCTTGTGGTTTTCCGCCGGACGGCTGGTGCGCTGGGCGCTGCTGCTGCTGGCCGCTACCGTCTCGCACGGGTCGTGGTACCAGGCCCGGCTGGTCTTGACGATGTTCCTGTTCACGCTCGTCGTGATGACGTCGCTGGTCACCACCGTGGGCATGCTGTACGTCGTACGCGAGGCGCTGATGGAGACCCAGGCCCGGCGCGCGGGCGGCGAGGCCAAGGAGAGCCTGCTCAACGCGCTCAACCGGAGCGCGCTGGTCTTCGCCGGCATCTACACGACCTGGGGGTTCGTCGCCGATGACGCCCGGGAGTTCGCCAACATCGACATACTGCGGCAGCCGGACCGGTGGGTGCTCGACGCCGGAAGCGGCGAAGACAGCGGGGTGGCGGCCGGGCTGACCAGCCTCGACCCGAAGGTCTCCCTGGGTGCGATGGCCGTCGCGTACGCGCTGAAGTGGTATCTGGGGCGCCGCCACGAAGCGGGCGAGGGCCGCTTTTCCGGCATTCTCGCGACGTTCGGGGAGCTCGCGTTCGCGTTCTACGGGCTCAACGCGATCGCGGCCGCCGCGGGGGCGCGTTCCGAATGGCTCGCCCAGCGGTCCGCCGTCGCCGCCCTCTACGACTTCGCGGCCAACGCGCAGGAGACCGTTCCGGGGTGGAAGCCGGTCTCGGAGTGGCTGGGCGGCGTCTGGCCGTACGTCATCGAGGCCCTCGCCACCCCGCTCACCTGGCTGACGGTCGGCATCCTCGTCTACGGCGCGTACGCGGAGGACACCAGGACCACGATCAGGGGCACCCCGCTGGAGCGGGCGGCGGTGCACGTGGAACGCACCCATAGCTGGACGCGTCTGCTCCTCGCCAAGCTGGGCGCCGCCTGGACCGCCCGCTGGATCCCGCTGCTCAACTCCCTGCGCCTGACGGTGCGCGGGGGCGCCCCGCTGTTCGGGCTGTTCGCTCTCTGCTACGTCGGCCTGCACATCGGCGGCGACTATCTCGTCAGGGCCGGTCGTTATCTCACCGCGAGCCAGGAGCCGTACCAGTGGCTGGCGACCGGTGAGCCGGTCATCTACGTCGTGGACCTGATCGTGACCCTGGTGACGATGTGCCTGATCGCCGCCACGTTCGACCTGGCCGCGACGCGGGCGCGGATGCGGGCGAGCGGCGGGGCGCCGGTCACCGGCGGAACCGCAGAACGTGATCTTCCGGCTCCGGTGATGTGAAGACGGACTTCACGAAGTCCTCCGCCGACTGACCCGGCACGTCCCGGTAGCTGCTCGGCCGCAGGGCGACCTCGACCTCATCGGCGACGGAGGGCGGGACCACGCCCATCCACTCCAGCCGGTACGGTGTGCCGATCTTGTTGTCCTTGGAGTCGGGCGGCGTCTCGTTGTCCACCAGCTCCAACTGCCACTCGCGCCCGGCTCGGTCGGTGAGGTGGATCTCCGCGGGTTCCCCGTGGCGGATGGCGCCTTCGGCGTCGAGCGCGGTCCTGGTCGCCACGACCTTCATCCACTGGCGGTCGGACCGCTCCGGTTTGCCGGTGGGGTCCTTGATCTTCTCCACGGTCACCCGCCACGACACGTGCTTCCAGACCCCCGCCTGGCCGTGTGGCACGACCTGGACGGTGTAGTCGGGGCGGCCGTACTTGTACGCGTGGTAACCGAGCGCCGTGGGGCCGCCGACGGCGAGCACGACCGACAGCACGGTCGCCCCCACCAGCAGGCCGGTACGCCGCGCGGGCGGTGCGGACTCCTTCTCGGAGACCTCCGCGGCCGCCTCGGCGGGCGCCGGCGAGGCGACCGGTACGGGCGGGGCGGTGGACGCGAGCGCCCCGGGCGGCGGCTGCCGGTTCGTCCGCAGCGCGGGGAAGGGCTGGGTGGACTTGTCCTCCCCTTCGGGCTCCAGGGGCGGCCACACGCGGATGTCCGACGGCGGCTTCAGCCGGCCCGGGATGGGGATGGCGGGCGGGGCCGTCGGCATCGGCCGGGGGAGTGCGCCGCTGTAGGTGATGTCCGACGGCTGGTCGGCCGGGGGCGCGAACCAGTCGCGGGCCCTCGGGCCGTTTCTCGGCGGCGTTGCGTCCATGGGCGTCTCGGTCATCGGCTCGCGCTCACCAGTGAGTGGTAGTCCTCCGCCTTCGCGATCAGCCGGTCGGCCGCGGCGCGGGACAGGCCCAGGTCGATCTGCGCCTCGGGCGCGTAGTTGTCGTTCACCAGCGGGCTGACGGGAGGGATGAAGACGAAACTGGCGCCCGCCACGGCGTCCGGCGGCACCTCGAAGACGAGCACCCCGCTGGACCAGAACCCGGGCTGGATCCACTTGTTGAACAGCGTCAGCGATTCGTCGACCTTGTCCGTCGGCTGGTAGCGGCGGCCGTCCTCAGTCAGCAGGACGGGGGGCAGGAGCGTGCTCAGCCGGAAGGGCTCGCGCGCGCTCGTCGCCGAGACGTCGACCAGGAGGAACAGGTTGCTCGTGGCCACCTTGACCGTCTTGCTGGAGAAGTTCGTGGTGTCCACGGCGTGAGCGGCCGAGACCGACAGCACCTTCACGGTGAAACGCTTGGTCTCCACCGTCTCGCCGATCCGCCCCTTGTAGGTCAGATACGAGGTGCGCTGCTCGAAGGACATCGCGAAGTTCTGCTGCGCGTAGACCGCCGCGGCCGCGAGCACGATTCCGGCCACCCCGGCGGCCATCCGCCGCCCCACGCCGCCCGGCTTCGCCTTGGTGCGGGCCGCGCGGCGGGATGTGCTGCGTTCCGCCTGGGAGACCGCCATCAGGTGCTCTCCTTCCGTACGGGAAGGGTGATCTGAGCGGCGACTTCGGGCTCGAAGGGGCCGTCGCCGTCTTTGAAGTCGCCGGCGAGCATCCAGTCGTGGGCCTGATCGCGCAGGCCGAGCTGTTCGTACACGAACGTGCCCACGTCCAAGCTGATCTCCGAAGGCGCGGTCGCGGTGGGTTCGAGCCCGAACTTCACCACGACCGTGGTGGTGATGCCGGGTTGCAGCTGGTGGCTTTGGATACCGAGGCTGAGCACGGAGACCATCGGGCCGTTCTTGGTTTTGATCTCCGGGCGGGTCCGCAGCAGGGAGCTGGCGAAGCTCGCGCTCGGGGTGAAGCGCTGGCCGGGCTCGGGCATGACGCCGACCGGTGCGGTGTTCTTGCCCATGTTGGTGACCTTGAGGACGAGCTCCAGGTAACGCCTCGTGCCGCCGAACTCGTCCTTCTCGGTGGTGTCGATCGCCTTGATGAACTGGGTGCGGAACTGCCCCTGGTCGATGACCTCTCCGGGGGAGACCTGCGGCGGCGGCTTCTCCGGGGCCTCCTTGAACCCGCCGAAGGCGGCGATGACGCCGATACCCACCGCGGCCAGCGCGAAGACGACCGGGACGAGGACCGGGCGTCGTCGGTGGGCGCCACTGGCGGATGACGTCATGGCAAGCGATGGTAGTACGACCACAGTTGACCGGTTGGTCGCAATGATTGTGCTCGTCCGGCGGAAATACGTCCGAATGGCGAGAAGCCCGCCCTGACAGGGCTTCCAGCTCCTACGCTGTGACCGAGGCGGACATGGAGGGCCCGTGGGCGACCCGCACCCCGAGCATGCCCAGTTGCAGGCGGACCGGATCTACCTGGGCTGGCAGTACGCACTGCTATACCCGGATCCCGGCCCGCCGCCGAAGCGACCGGCCAGGGAGGACGTCACCGAGCCCGCGGTGGACACAGAGTGGGTCCACCGGGAGCGGCTCCAGAAGGACCTGCTCAACCGGCCGGTCAAGATCTTCCGTACGTTCATGGCCGTGGTGGCGGCGGGGATCTGCGTCCTCGGCGTGACCGGCCTGCTCACCTGGTCGTTCGTGCTGCTCGGCCTGGTCGCCGCCGGCGGCGTGGCCGCCATCTGCACCTACGCCATCAGGCAGGGCGACCGTACGGTCGACGAGCGGCTCGACGAGCGCCGCCGCAAGGCGCTGCGGGAGCAGGAGCGCCGCCGGCGGGAGATCATCCTGGCCCAGGAGGAGCACGCGGCGAAATACCGCGACTGGGCCGAGAAGAAGAGCCGCTTCGAAAAGCAGATCACCTGGTACGCCGTGGCGGTGCCCGACGAGATCGACCGGGTCGACGTGGCCGGGGGCACGCTGACCGGCTGGTCGGCGCTGGTGACGCTGATCGGCGCGACCCGCCTCTACAGCGGCGGCCACCTGACCGTGCTCGACCTGTCGGAGGGCGCGATCGCCAAGGACCTGATCGAGCTGGCCCGCCGGGGCGGCGACGACCCGCTCGTCTGGGTGCTCCCGGTGGACCTGCCCCGCCTCGACCTGGGCTCCACGCTCAAGCCCGAGGCGTTCGCCGACGTGCTCGCCCATGTGGTGAGCGTCAGCGAGGAGACCAGCAGGGACATCGGCTTCGACAACGCGATCTTGGAGCGGGTGCTGGAGGTCCTCGGCGAGAACGCCACGATCAGCCAGGTCACCGCGGCTCTGCGGGCGCTCGCCCAGGTGGGCGACCCGCGCGACGACATGAAGTGCGGCCTGCTCACGGCGTCGCAGCTCGAACGCATCGGCACGCTGTTCGGCCGGGGAGTGGCCGACCGGGTGGTCATCGAACGGGCCTGGGCGCTGGAATCCCAGCTTCGCAAGCTGGAGACGCTGGGCTCGGCGGCCGTACGGCTGCCGCCCGCGCGGCTGCGGGTGGTCAGCATGGACCGGCAGGCGGGGGTGTTCGGCAACCGGGTGCTCGGGACGTACGTCGCGACCGCGCTCACGCACATTCTGCGCCAGTCGCCGGCCAGCGAGCGGCCCTGGTATCACACGATCATCGTGGCGGGCGCGGACAAGCTGCGCGGCGACGTGCTCGACCGGCTCATGGACGCCTGCGAGACCTCGCGCACCGGTCTGGTGCTGACCTACCGCAGCCTCACCCCGACCGTACGGGAGCGGCTCGGCCGGGGGCACGCCGCGGTGGCGTTCATGCGCCTGGGCAACGCCGAGGACGCCCGGGTGGCCAGCGAGCACGTCGGCACCGAGCACCGCCTGGAGCTCGCCCACCTCACCGAGACGTTCAGCACGGCGATGGGCGGCCCCAGCGGCTTTTACACCTCCACCGTCGGCGAGAGCCGTACGGAGGGGGAGGACAAGCGCGAGGGCGACCTGCGGGAGGACATCACCGAGTCGACCGAGTGGGGGCGGCGCGCGCCCTCGGTCGCCGACGGGGTCCTGCAGCGGTCGCGGGAGTTCCTGGTCGAGCCGCACCAGCTCCAGCAGCTCCCCACGACCTCGGTGATCGTCACCTACTCCACCGCGGAGGGACGCCAGGTGCGTCTGGCGGACGCCAACCCCGCCATCCTCACCTTCCCCAAGACCACGCTGGCGGAGTTCGAGGAGGTCCGCCGGGCCGCCCTGGCGCCGCAGCGGCCCGAGCCGGAGCCGCCGGAGCCCACGCTGCCCGACGTGCCCCCGAATCTCGGTCC
>JADGHC010000391.1 GCA_019689655.1 Microbispora sp. | reverse complement strand
GGGCAGGGGGCCCGCCGCGCGCGCCCCCCCCCGCCCGGGGGGGCGCGCGCGACCGGACGATCGGGGGCGGTGGAGCGCCTTGCTAGTCGAACAGCCCGGGCGGAGGGACGGGGGCGAGGACGGAGTCGCCGTCGTGGATGGGAGCAGCCCCCGCGACCAGGCGGGTGAGGTCCTCGTCGGCGACGCAGCGGGCCTGGGTGAGGCCACCCGCCGCCTTCCTGGTGAGCGTCTCGATCGGCAGGTCGCCGGGTGAGGCCACCAGGACGACGTTGCCGAACCTGCGTCCGCGCAGGATGCCGGGCTCGGCCAGGAGCGCGGCGTGCGGGAAGACCCGGCTGACCGTGGAGATGACCCGCTTGACGAAGGGCAGGCCCTTGCCGTCCGCCACATTGATCAGCGCCGTGCCGGAGGGGCGCAGGACGCGGGCGATCTCGGTCATGTACTGGAGGGTCGCCAGCTCGATCGGCATCGTCGCGCCGGTGAACGCGTCGAGCACGAACAGGTCGGCCGAGTCGTCCCGGAGGTCCGCCGTGGCCGCACGGCCGTCCGCCACCCGGACCTTCAACCGGGGCACCGACTTGAGGCTGAGCTGGTCGCGTACGAGCTGGATCAGCCCGGCATCCGGCTCCACGACGATATGCCGGGAGCCGGGCCGCCGCGCGGAGATGTAGCGGGGGATCGTGCATGCCCCGCCACCGATGTGGACGACGTCGAGCGGGCCTTCGGGCAGGCAGTCGATCACGCCGGCCATGAGCTGCGTGTACGAGAAGTCGAGATAGGTGGGGTCGGTCAGGTCCACGTATGACTGGGGCACGCCGTCCCTGATGAGCATCCATCCGTCCGGACGGTCGAGGTCGCGCAGGAGCTCCACCTCGCCGAAGGTCACCGGGTAGCGGCCTGGCAACGGTTCTCTGCTCCTCGCCACCTATGACTCCTTTCGCGTGATATGAGAACCGTATGCGGAACAGGGCCCTGCTCGCCCTCGTAACGGTCGCTACGGCCATCTTCGTCTTCGGCGTTGTCGGGCTCATTGTCTCGGGCCGGGAGGATCCGGCCGCGGACTTTTCCGCCGTACCGCGGGGGACATCCGCACCCGGCGGTCCCCAGACGCTTCAGCTCCGCCCCGAGACACCTCCCCAGCCGTCTCCCGCGGGCTCCCCGGAGGGCTCTCCCGACGAGACGGCGGCCGCCTATTTCCAGGCGTGGGTCAAGGGCGACTACGACGCCATGCGCGAGCTGGTCGATGATCCGCCGAGTGACTTCGCCGACCAGCATCGCGAGTTCGAGGACGCCGCGATGTCCAGGTCGTTGCGGATCGTGGTCGGCACTGCCGTGCGCAGCGGCACCGACACGGCCGAGGTTCCCTTCACCGAGGAGCGGGACGAGCAGGAGGCCGGCACCTGGCGGTTCGACTCCACGTTGCATCTGGCCGTACGCGATCTCACCTGGAAGGTCATCTGGACGCCGGCCGTCCTTCACCCGGACATCCAGCCGGGCGGCAGTCTCGTCAGAACCGCGCCGGACGCCGGGCCGCTGTGGCCGGTGACAAGGGAAGGGCGGGAGTTTCCGCAGAACTCGGGTGCCGAGGCGTACCTCGAGAACCTGATGAACCAGGGGGTGGCGCCCACGGGGGGCGTCGCCGTGGGATGGGCGCTGCAGGTCCAGAATCCGGGCCTGCCGGCGAAGACGGTCCTCTCCTACAAGCCCGCGGAACGGCCGGTCGGCGTACGGACCACGATCGACTACGAGGTGCAGGCCGCCGCGGCCCGGGCGCTCGACGGCGTGCAGCGGGCCGCCATCGTGGCGGTACGGCCGTCCACGGGGGAGATCCTCGCGGTCGCCGACCGGCTGGGCGAGCGGGCGGCGTTCGAGCGCAAGTACGCCCCCGGCTCGACGTTCAAGACGATCACGGCGGCGGCGCTGCTCAACAACGGGCTGTCCCCCGACAGCGTGGTGGAGTGCCCGGCGACCTACCAGATCCCCTTCCACCGGTTGATCCCCAACTATCACAACGAGGATCACGGGACGGTGACGCTGCGTCAGGCGTTCGCCCTGTCGTGCAACACCACGTTCGCCCGGTTGACCATTGAGCGGCTGAGCGGGGACGCGCTGGTCGGCCAGGCCAAGGCATTCGGCTTCGGCGTGCAAGGAGAGGGCGGCACGGGCACGTGCGGCAGCCTGCGGCGGCCGGACAACCCGGACGCCCTCGCCGAGGACTCCTTCGGCCAGGGCACGGTGGAGGCGACCCCGCTGTGCATGGCGCTGGTCGCCGCGGCGGTGGAGAGCGGCGAGTGGCGGCCGGCCCGCCCGCTGGCGGACGGTGCGCCGCAGGAGGACCTGCCGCAGAGCGTGCCGTTGCCGGCCGCCGTGGCGGAGGGACTGCGCTCGATGATGAGCGCGGTGACGGTCGACGGGACCGCGGCCGGTTCGCAGCTGCCGCAGGGGGTCGCGGGCAAGACCGGCACCGCCGAGGACTGGCAGGGCGGGCAGGACCACGCCTGGTTCATCGGCTACCAGGGCGACCTCGCCTTCGCCGTGTTCGTCGAGCACGGCGGCACCGGCCGTGGCGCCGCCGTCCCGATCGCCGCCCGCTTCCTGAGATCTCTCTAGGGCCGGCGATCCACCCACCGGTTCGCCCGGCGTCCGACCGTCCCGGACCCGTATCGAACACCGATCGCGGGACAGCGCGGCGGCCTTCGAGCCGGTCGATGCGCCGGGCACCGCACCGCCCCGGACCTTGGCCCGTGTGGGCGCCCGGCCTCACCGAGCGCGGCCGGCCCCGGGCCGGAGGCGGGACCTACCCTTGTGGTCTGAAAAATGTCCTCTTAAGGTGCTATCTGGACGGAAACCATTCACATATACCGCCAAATGTGAGGGAATCATCTCGTTTCCCAGTTGTGACGTGGAGGCGAAATGGACCCCAGCGCTGTGCACGACGTCCTCGCACGGCATCTGCTCGTCGACGGTTATCCGATGGTGCTCGACCTGGACCGGAGTTCGGGCTCCTGGCTGGTCGACGCCCGTGACGGCCGCAGGTACCTGGACTTCTACACGTTCTTCGCCTCGTCGCCGCTCGGGTTCAACCCGTTCGCCGACGACCCGGAGTTCCTCGCGCTGCTCGGCCGGGTCGCCGCCAACAAGCCGGCCAACTCCGACATGTACACCGTCCACCTGGCCGAGTTCGTGGAGACGTTCCGCCGGGTGCTCGGCGACCCCGAGCTGCCGCACCTGTTCTTCGTCGAGGGTGGGTCGGCGGCCGTGGAGAACGCGCTCAAATGCGCCTTCGACTGGAAGAGCCGCTGGAATGAGGCCCACGGCCGTCACCCCGGCCTCGGCACCCGCGTCCTCCACCTCACCCGGGCCTTCCACGGCCGCGGCGGCTACACGCTCTCGCTCACCAACACCGACCCCGTCAAGACCGAAAGGTTCCCGCGGTTCTGCTGGCCGCGCATCGACGTCCCCGCCATCCACTTCGGGGACGTCGAGCAGGCCGAGGAACGGGCACTGGCGCAGGCCAGGGAGGCGTTCGAGCGGTTCCGCCACGACATCGCCTGCTTCATCGCCGAGCCGATCCAGGGCGAGGGCGGCGACAACCACATGCGCCCCGAGTTCCTCCAGGCGATGCAGGCGCTCTGCCACGAGTACGAGGCCCTGTTCGTGGTGGACGAGGTGCAGACCGGCGTCGGGCTGACCGGCACCCCCTGGGCGTACCAGCAGCTCGGCCTGGCCCCCGACATCGTGGTCTTCGCGAAGAAGGTCCAGGTCGGGGGCATCATGGCGGGCCGCAGGGTGGACCTCGTGCCCGACAACGTGTTCCGGGTCAGCGGCAGGATCAACTCCACCTGGGGCGGCGGCCTGGTCGACATGGTGCGCTCCCGCCGGATGCTGGAGATCATCGAGCGGGACGGCCTGATCCCGAGGGCGGCCATCTTGGGCGAGAAGCTGCTTGGCGCCCTGCGGGGACTGGAGGCCGACGGTTTGATCACCAACGCCCGGGGGCGCGGGCTCATGTGCGCCTTCGACGTCCCCGACCCCGCCGGAATGGTCTCCCGGCTCCGGGAGGAACGCGCGATCCTGGTCCTGCGCTGCGGCGAGCGGTCCGTACGGCTACGCCCTGCCCTGACCGTCCAGCCCGACGAGCTTGAGTACGGCCTGGCCGGGCTGCGCGCCGTCCTCGCCGGAAGCCCCGCCGGAGGCTGACGGCGTCCCCGGTGCGGGCTCGCCGCGCCAGCGGCAGATGGCCGACATCCTCGATTCCACGCCCAGCTTCGCGTAGATGCGGTTGACGTGGTTCTTCACGGTCTTCTCGCTCAGGAACAGCAGCCGCGCGATCTCGCCGTTGGAGTGACCGGTCGCGATCAGCTCCATGACCTCGGCTTCCCGCTTGCTCAGCCCCATTGCGGTGCGGTCGTCGATTCTCATCCGGCCTCCGTAGAAGACGATCAGAGATCGCCGAGGCCCCCGCACGGCGGTTGTGAGGCAGCATAACCCGCATCGTCCACCTTTGGGGAAAAGTGGACTGACTTGCCCGGGTCAACGGCCCTCATCGGCTCGGGTGAGAAAGCGAACGGCCGGTCCGATCGGACCGGCCGTTCACCACTGGGGTGAGTGATGGGACTTGAACCCACGACATCCAGGACCACAACCTGGCGCTCTGCCAGCTGAGCTACACCCACCATGTCCGCCGTTCGAGGCGTACGTAGAAAGTGTAGCGGCAATTCGGAGTCCTCCGCGCCCCCATTGCCGCCCACCTTCGTTTCACGATTCGGAGACGGCCTCCGCGACCTCCCGGGCGGTGGCCGAGTCGGGGCCGGGCTGCGGCACGAAGATCGCGGCGCGGTAGTAGCGCAGCTCCCTGATGCTCTCGATGATGTCGGCCAGCGCCCGGTGCCCGCCCTGCTTCTCCGGGGAGGCGAAGTAGACCCGGGGATACCAGCGGCGGGCGAGCTCCTTGATCGACGAGACGTCGACCATCCGGTAGTGCAAGAACGCGTCCACCAGCGGCATGTCCCGGGCGATGAACGCCCGGTCGGTCGCGATGGAGTTGCCGCACAGCGGCGCCTTCTTGGCCTCCGGCACGTGAGAGCGGATGTAGTCGAGCACGACCGCCTCGGCCTCCGCCAGGGTCACCCCCGTCGAGAGCGCACGCAGCAGCCCCGAGGCCGTGTGCATCTCCCGGACCACCTCGGACATCTGCTCCAGCGTCTCGGCGGGGGGCTTGATGACGACGTCCACGCCCTCATCCAGCTGGTTCAGCTCGCCGTCGGTGACGACACAGGCCACCTCGATGAGCGCGTCACGGCCGAGGTCGAGCCCGGTCATCTCGCAGTCGATCCAGACCAGCGGGTCAGTCATGGCTCAAGAGTAATGCTGACGGCTAAATGGGGACGTCACTCGGACTGAAGCGAGTCCAGCACGCGCTTGATGACCGACTGGTCCAAGTTGTCCGGCACCGAGATGTACAGCATCGCGGGCCGGGTGCTTTGACCACGGTCCACCACCACGAACGCGCCCTTCTCCGTCTTCCAGTTCAGGCGGCCGGCCTCGGGGGCCTTGCTGAAGTCCATCTCGAACTCGATGATCCAGCCCTGCTTGCCGCTCACGGTCAGCGCCTCGTTGCGCAGAACCTTGCGCTCGTGCGCGACGCCGTAGAAGACCGGCTCGTAGGCGACCAGCACTTGGTGGGTCAGCTGCTCCAGGCCCGACGCGCCGCTGTAGGGGAAGATCTGCGGCACCTCGGCGGAGTAGATGCTGCCCACCCAGCTGCTGCCCCTGCCGTCGTAGTTCTCCTGGGACATCGCCTCGCAGCCGCTCGTCCACAGCGGCATACGCGGATCGCTCGGGTCGTTGATGTCCTTCGACTGGGGCACCTGCCACTTGCCGCCGGGGTAGGCGTACGACAGGCCGGTCACCGGGTCGTGGATGCGGTCACCGGTCGGCTGGGGGAGCTGGGGCAGTGC
>JADGHC010000390.1 GCA_019689655.1 Microbispora sp. | reverse complement strand
GCGCGACTGCGAGTCGCGCCGCTCCTTCGTTTTGCCCGGGCGCTTTCCGGCGCCGTGGCCCGGCGCGAAACGCGGCCTTCGCCGCGGCGGGTGCGGCTGATCGGGTACGCGAGGCGCTCGCCGTGGGCGTCGCCGCCGCCCGGTGCGCGACGCGCCGCCCGGGCCGGCCCGGCGCACGGCTTTCGGATGCGACAAAACCGACCTTCTGTGATGATCGTGATCTGAGGGAACCGGAGCTCGGAGCGATCACGTCAAAACTGGCGTGATCTTCCTAGGCCCGCGCGGGTGACCGCGGTGAGACAGTCCGTGCGACACTCCGATGCGGCCCCGGCCGTGGCGGGGGCGGCCCCGGCGCGGGGCGCCGCCGCGGCCGCCGGGAGGCGCCGCCTGGTCGAGCTCGACCTGCTGCGCTTCGTGGCCGCGTTCGCCGTCATGTCCTTCCACTTCATGGCGGCCAGCAAATCGCTGTGGGAGGAGTACCCCACCACGCTGTTCGCGCCCGTCGCCCGGCTGACCACGCTGGGCATCCTCGGCGTGGAGCTGTTCTTCCTCATCAGCGGGTTCGTCATCCTGATGAGCGTGTGGGGGCACACCGTCGGCGAGTTCGCCGTCTCCCGGGTGGCCCGGCTGTATCCGGCGTACTGGTTCGCGGTGCTGGTGATTTTCATCATGTACCGCTTCAGCGGAGTCGGCGGCTTCGACCCCAAGCTCAGCGTCGGCGAGTACCTGCTCAACCTGACCATGTTTCAGGGCGCCTTCGGCGTGGGCCACGCCGGCGGCGTCTTCTGGTCCCTCTGGGTGGAACTGCGGTTCTACGTACTCATCGCGCTGTTCTCCCTCGTGGGGATCACGCTGCGGCGCTGCCTGGTGTTCCTGGCGGCCTGGACCGGCCTGGCGCTGCTGGCCGAGCTCACCCAGAACGAGGCGCTCGTGTTCGTCTTCATGCCGCGGCAGGCGCCGTACTTCATCGCGGGCATGGCCTTCTTCCTGATCCACCGCTTCGGGGCGCGCGCGGGGGCCTTCGTCCCGTGGCTGATGGTCGCCGCCGGCTACGGGATGTCCCTGTACGCCGCTATGGAGCGCGTCGGGGAGCGGGTGCGCCTGGTCGGCGTCAAGCACTACCCGGCGCCGCCGGAGGCCGTCGTCGTCGCGATCACGCTCGTCTACGTCCTCATGGCCGCGGTCGCCCTCGGCTGGCTGCGGTGGCTGCGCTGGCGCCGCCTCGTCACCCTCGGAGCCCTGACGTACCCCCTCTATCTCCTCCACCAGACGATCTCGGCCGTCCTGATCCCGGCGTACCGGGACGTGCTGAACCCGTGGCTGCTGGCCGTCATCACGATGGCGGTCTCCATCGGCCTCGCGTACGTGGTCTACCGCGTGGTCGACAAGCCGGGTCAGCGCTGGCTTCGCGCCAGGCTGGGGGCCCTGCTCGGCCGTTCCGGAGGGTCCCGTACGCGGGGCGGCGGCGGCCCGTCCCGGACGACGACGGCCATTCCGGCGAAAAGTCCCGAGGCATCTGTGCCGTAACTGTTCGGTAGCAGGGCATAGAGAAAGGGCTAGGCTCGGATATGACGACGACGGCCTGAAACAGGCGGGGTGCGAATGACGGTTCGGCGGGTGATGGGCATCGAGACCGAGTACGGCATCGCCGTGCCCGGTCAACCGGGAGCGAACGCGATGGTGACCTCCTCGCAGGTCGTCAACGCGTACCTGGCGGCGTCGGCCGCCCGGGCTCGCCGGGCCCGGTGGGACTTCGAGGAGGAGAACCCGCTCCGCGACGCCCGGGGGTTCGACCTGGCCCGCGAGGTGGCCGACCAGAGCCAGCTCACCGACGAGGACCTCGGGCTCGCCAACGTGATCCTGACCAACGGCGCGCGCCTGTACGTCGATCACGCCCACCCGGAGTACTCCACGCCCGAGTGCACCAACCCGCGGGCGGCGGTGATCTGGGACAAGGCGGGCGAACGGGTGATGTACGACGCCGCCACGCGAGCGTCCGCCATGCCCGGCAACGCCCCCATCCAGCTCTACAAGAACAACACCGACGCCAAGGGCGCGTCGTACGGCTGCCACGAGAACTACCTCATGCGCCGGGCGACGCCGTTCGCCGACATCGTCAAGCACCTGACGCCGTTCTTCGTGTCGCGGCAGGTCGTCTGCGGCGCGGGCAAGGTCGGCATCGGCCAGGACTCCCGGGGCGAGGGCTTCCAGATCAGCCAGCGGGCCGACTTCTTCGAGGTCGAGGTCGGCCTGGAGACCACGCTCAAGCGGCCGATCATCAACACCCGGGACGAGCCGCACGCCGACCCGGAGAAGTACCGGCGGCTGCACGTGATCATCGGCGACGCCAACATGTCGGAAATTTCGACATATTTGAAGCTTGGGACGACGGCCCTGGTGCTCGCGATGATCGAGGAGGGGTTCCTCACCATCGATCTGACCCCCGAGTCGCCGGTCGCCGCGCTGCGCGCGGTCTCCCACGACCCGACCTGCAAGTACCAGATCCCCCTGCGCAACGGCCGCAAGATGACCGCCGTGCAGCTGCAGATGGAGTATCTGGAGCAGGCCCGCAAGTACGTCGAGGATCGCTTCGGCTCGGGCGTGGACGACCTCACCAAGGACGTGCTCAACCGCTGGGAGTCGGTGCTCACCCGGCTCGCCGAGGACCCGATGCAGCTGTCCCGCGAGCTCGACTGGGTCGCCAAGCTGGAGATCCTCGAGGGCTACCGCACCCGCGACAACCTGCCCTGGTCGCATCCGCGGCTGCAGCTCGTCGACCTGCAGTACTCCGACATCCGCCCCGACCGCGGCCTGTACAACCGCCTGGTCGCCCGGGGCCGGATGCAGCGCCTGGTGACCGACGAGGACATCGACCGCGCGGTCGAGATGCCGCCCACCGACACCCGGGCCTACTTCCGGGGCCGGTGCCTGCGGCAGTACAGCGAGTCGGTCGCCGCCGCCTCCTGGGACTCGGTCATCTTCGACATCCCGGGCCGCGAGTCGCTCCAGCGCGTGCCGACCCTTGAGCCGCTGCGCGGCACCAAGGCGCACGTGGGAGACCTGCTCGACCGGTGCCGTACGGCCGCCGACCTCGTCGCCGCGCTCACCGGCGAGGGCTGAGCCGGACCGGTGCCGCGCGGCAGGCCGGCGATCCGCCCGGCCGCGCGGGGCCGGGTCGGTCACCCCCCGATGGCCCCGGCCGGCCCTGCCGGGTGATCCCGTAGGTGACCCCGGGTGCCGGTCAGCCGTGCCGGCTGATCCGGGGGACCGGCACGCCGCCGGCGCAGCGCACCTCCACCTCGACCTCGGACCCGTCCGCGTCCGACTCGAACTTCACCCGGGCGCGGTCGTCCGGCCCGGGGTCGACGTCGTCCACCTCGAAGCCCTGCGCCGGAGTCCACGACCGCAGCCGGACCAGCTCGCCGTCGCACCGCACGATCAGGCTGCCCGCGTCCGTGGAGACGAGCCTGCCGCCCGCCGGGGACGCGGTCCGGCCGCCGGACGAGCCCGCCGAAGTCGCCACGGGGGTCGCCACGGGGGTCGCAGCGGGGGTCGTGCCGGCGGTCGTGGCGGCGGGGGATGACGGGCCGGTGGTGTCCCGGGCGAGCGCGATCCGGACCTCCTCGTCCGTCATCGGCCGTCCGGCCGAGCCCGTGAGCGGCCGGCCGAGCAGGCCGAGCACCGCGACGCCCGCACCGGTGGCGATAGCGGCGGCCAGGAACCACCCGGCGACGGCGAGTGCGAGACGGCTGTTCACGCCGCCACTCTCCCACCGCGAACGCTAAGGGATCGCTAAGGCCCGGATAACGGACTTATCCCGCTTCATTCGGACGGCTACCGTAGCGCTCAAATGCCCAGCGTGCTGCTCATCGAAGACGACGTCGCCATCCGCACCTCCCTCACCCGGGGCCTGCGCGATCGCGGCCATGCCGTCTCCTCCGCATCCTCCGCCCTGGACGGGCTGCGGGCGGCCGTCGAGGACCGCCCCGACCTGATCGTGCTCGACCTCGGCCTGCCCGACATGGACGGCGCCGACCTGCTGCGCATGCTCCGCGCGGTGAGCCGCGTCCCGGTCATCGTCGCCACCGCCAGGGACGGCGAGGCCGACATGGTCCGCCTGCTCGACGCGGGCGCGGACGACTACGTGGTCAAGCCCTACAGCGCCGCGCAGCTCGACGCGCGCATCCGCGCCGTGCTGCGCCGGGCCGGCACGGAGCGTACGGACACCTCCCTGACCGTGGGGACGCTACGTGTGGACCCGCGCACCAGGGAGGCGACGCTCGACGGCGTGGCGCTGGACCTGACGCCGCGGGAGTTCGACTTGCTGCACTATCTGGCGGCCCGGGCCGGGCAGGTCGTCACCAAGCGCGAGCTGCTCACCGAGGTCTGGCGCATCCCCTACGGGGGCGCCGACAAGACGGTCGACGTCCACCTCTCCTGGCTGCGCCGCAAACTCGGCGAGACCGCCCAGCGGCCACGCTATCTCCAGACGGTCCGCGGGGTGGGCGTACGCCTGACCGCGCCGCCCTCACCGGAGGAGTGAGCCGGTGAGACGCTGGCTCGCGGCCCTCGTCGCGGCGACCACGTCGCTCGTCCTGGTGTCCCTGCTGGTGCCGCTGGCGCTGCTGGTGCGGTCGGTGGCGCACAGCGAGGCCGTCGCCTCCGCCACCCGGGCCGCCGAGTCCGTCGCGGTGGCCGTCGGCGCGGTGGACGAGGAGACGCTGCGGCTGACCGCCGAGCAGGCGGGTGCGTCGAGCGGACACCCCGTCACGGTCTTCCTCGCGGACGGCCGGGTGCTCGGTGCCGCGGCGGCCCGCACCCCCGCCGTCGATCTCGCCGCGCGCGGCCGGAGCCTGACCGCGGCGGTGCCGGGCGGCCGGGAGATCCTGGTGGCGGTCCAGGGGGCGCCGGGCGGTACCGCCGTCGTCCGCGCCTTCCTCGCCGACGACGACCTCGACCGCGGCGTCCACCGGACCTGGCTCGCGCTGCTGATCCTGGGGGTCGCCCTGGTCGGGGTCGGCATCCTCGTCGCCGACCGCCTCGCCCGCGCGGTCGTGCGGCCCACCACCGCGCTCGCCCGGGTGTCCCACCGCCTCGCGACGGGCGACCTGAGCGCCAGGGCGACCCCGCAGGGCCCGCCCGAGGTCCGTACGGCGGCCCTGGCGCTCAACCACCTCGCCGGGCGCATCCGCGACCTGCTCGCCGAGGAGCGCGAGATGGTGGCGGATCTCTCCCATCGGCTGCGCACCCCCCTGACCGCCCTGCGGCTGGAGGCGGAGTCGCTGGCGGATCCCGGCGAGGCGGCCAGGATGGAGGCCCGCGTCGACGCGCTGGAGCGGGCGGTGACCGCCGTCATCAACGACGTGCGGCGGCGGTCGCGGGAACGGGCCTCCTGCGACGCCGTCGCGGTGGTGCGCGGCAGGGTGGAGTTCTGGTCGGTGCTGGCGGAGGACCAGTCCAGGGCGTGCGTGCTCGACCTCGCGCCCGGCCCGCTGCCGGTCGCGGTCTCCGCCGAGGACCTCGCCGACTGCGTCGACGCGCTCCTCGGCAACGTCTTCGCGCACACCCCCGACGGGACGCCCTTCCGCGTACGGCTGGCCGCCGGGCCCGGTGACGCGGTGACGTTGGCGATCTCGGACGCCGGCCCCGGTTTCGGCCCCGGCGACCCGCTGCGGCGCGGGGAGAGCGGCGCGGGCTCGACGGGACTCGGGCTCGACATCGCCCGCCGTGTGGCCCGCGACTCGGGCGGCTCCCTGACCATCGGCCGGTCGGACCTGGGCGGCGCCGAGGTCCGCCTGCTCCTCGGCGCGAGCCCCGGCTGAAGCCCCGTTGCCGGCTGAAGCTCTTCCGGCTGAAGCTCCGTTCCGAAGTGAAACCCTGAGCCATTTTCATCCTGATCACACTGATCAGGATGGGTGCACGAGACGAGCCGACCACCGTCGCACCCCTGAAAGCGTGGAAGCTGCTGTCAAAGCT
>JADGHC010000389.1 GCA_019689655.1 Microbispora sp. | reverse complement strand
GGCCGCACTCGGTCGTGGTCCCGAGCGTCGCCCCGTGACCGCGCACGCCGTACGCGCAGGGGCCCGCACATGCCGCACACGCCGCACGCGCCGCACGGCGACGCAAGGAAGCAAGGGCGACCGGGCGGGGCCGGCCCCATCCGGCGGCTCGTCTCCCGACCACTCATTTCCCCCCAGAAGGGGAAACCGGGACTCCTTCCCCGAGAGAAAAGTGGGGATTCCTACCTCCGAGATGGGAAGTTCGTCCCGATAACGCCGGGCAAACGTCACGCGCGTACCACCGGACAGCCAACCGCACGCAAAGGTACGATGCGGGAGCAGGGAGCACCCCGGACGAACCCCCCGTGAGGCGGCATGGCAACGCCAGCAGGATGGCGGCAAGAGGGCAACCTGCCCGTGGAGCTGACCAGCTTCGTCGGGCGGACGCGGTTGCTCGCGTCGTTGCGACAGAAGCTGCATGAGCACCGGCTGATCACCGTCACGGGCATCGGCGGGGTCGGCAAGTCGCGCGCCGCGCTGCGCCTCGCGCATCAGGTGCGGCGCCGGTTCAGGGATGGCGTCTGGTACGTCGACCTGGCCCGGCTGCAGGACCCCGCGATGGTCTACCACACGATCACGGCCGCGCTCGGCATCGCCGACCAGTCGCCGCGGGACGGGTCGGCCATCCTCACCGAGTGGCTGGCCGACCGGGAGCTCCTGCTCATCCTGGACACCTGCGAGCACCTGGTCGACGCCTGCGCCCAGCTCACCCAGCATCTGCTGAACACCGCGCCGCACCTGCGCATCCTCGCGACGAGCCGGCGGTCGCTGAACGCACCGGGCGAGTACACGGCCGCGGTGCCGCCGCTGTCGGTGCCCGGCGACGACCCGTCGGAGAATCCGTTCACCAACGAGGCCGTCGAGCTGTTCGCCATCCGGGCCTCTTCCGTCGTGCCCGACTTCGTGGTGGACGAGGACAACATCACGGCCGTCGCCGAGTTGTGCCGCCGCCTCGACGGAATCCCGCTGGCCATCGAACTGGCCGCGGTACGCCTGCGCACGCTGTCGGTGGAGCAGATCCTCGCGCTGCTCGCCGACCGGTTCAGCCTGCTCGCCGGGGCCAGCCGTACGGCGCTGCCGCGGCACCAGACGCTGCGCGCGGCGATCGGATGGAGCCACGAGCTGTGCGAACCGGCCGAGCGGCTGCTGTGGGCGCGGCTGTCGGTGTTCGCCGGCGACTTCGACCTCGACGCGGCCCGCCACGTGTGCGCCGGCGAGGTGCTGCCGTCCGAGCGGATCCTCGACGTGATCGAGGGCCTGGTCGACAAGTCGGTCCTGCTGAGCTTCCCCACGTCGGCCGGGCAGCGATACCGGCTGATCGACACGCTGCGGCAGTACGGCGGCGAGTGGCTGGACAAGCTCGGCGAGACGCAGGAACTGCGCCGCCGCCACCGCGACTACTACCTGCAGCTCGCCGAGCGCAGCGAGCACTCGTGGTCGGGGCCGCGCCAGGTGCACTGGTACACGCGGATGCGCCAGGAGCACGACAACATCCGCGTCGCGCTCGACTACTGCCTCTCGACGCCGGGTGAGGAACGCGTCGGCCTGGAGCTGCTGTCGGACCTGTGGTTCCTGTGGGTCGCCTGCGGTTTCGCCCGGGAGGGCGTGGTCTACCTGGAGCGTGCGCTCAAGGCCTGCCCCTCCCCCAGCAGGGAACGCTGCAAGGCGCTGTGGGTGCTGGCCTACATCCGCAGCGCTCAGGGCGACATGGCGGGCGCGCTCGCCGCGGCCGAGCAGTGCAGCACCGAGGCGGTGCGCGTGGGCGACTCGGGCGCGGTGCTGCTGGCCACCAAGATGCAGGGCACCGCGGCCATGTTGCAGGGCGACGCGAAAAAGGCCACGGCGCTGCTCGGCGTCGCGATCGAGTTCCACCGCGGCGGCCGGGAGCTGAACCCGGGCCTGCTGCCCGCGATCGTCGAGCTGTCCATGGTGTTGTTCTCGCAGGGCGAGTTCGAAGAGGCGGAGACGCTGCTGGTCGACTGCCTGCAGGTCTGCCAGGAGCGCGGCGAGCTGTGGCTGCGCTCCTACGCCTGGTACGTCACCTCCCTGGTGCACCGGGCCAGTGGCCGGCGCGACGAGGCGCTGGTGGCGTGCAAGGAGTCGCTGCGCATCAAGCGGCACTTCCACGACGTGCTCGGCATCGTCTTGTGCGTGGACAACCTCGCCAGGCTGAGCCTCGAGGCCGGTGACCCGGAACGGACGGCGACCCTCCTCGGGGCGGCCCAGGCCAACTGGCGGACGTTCGGGCTGCCCCAGTTCGGGTCGCCGTTCTTCACGACCGACCACGAGCAGTGCGTCAAGGAGTGCAAGAAGCTGATCGGCGACGCCGCCTACGACGAGGCGTACGCCGTCGGGGCCCGGTACAGCCTGAGCGACCTCGTCGAGTACGCGCTGGACGAGCTCGACGACTTCCGCGTGGACTGACCGGGCCGCCGACCGGCGGTGGTCACTGCCCGACGCCGAAATACCGGGAACTGGTCAGCGAGTAGTCCACGCTGCCGCTGATCCAGTACTTGAGGCCGGTCACGTACGCGTCGACGGCGGGCGAGCCGAGCGCCTCGGTGTCCGGGGTGAGCGCCGCCATCGCGGCGACCGCCTCGTCGCGCATCACGCCGATCCGGTCCATCGCCTCCTGCACCGTGCAGCCGGTGTGCTCGACCAGCACGCTGACGAGGTTGTTGCGGATGTTCGCCTCGCTCCGCTCCTTGGCGTACGAGATGAGGTCGTTGTCCCAGACGACCACGTCGTTGGCGTGCTCGGTCATCTCGCGCACGACCGGGTGGCGCCACTCGTCCATCGTGAGGGGCGTCTGCGCGGCCAGGTCGATCAGCGCGAAGACGGTGAGCATCGCGCCGGTCCTGCGGCGCATGAAGATGTAGTCCTCGATCGTGGGAACGACGTCGTCCTCGCGGTTGGCGGCCTCCCATACCTGCGCGAACAGGTAGTCCTTGGTCATCGCGCGCCAGCGGTCGAGCTGGTCGGCGGTGCCGTGCCTCCTGATCCGGGTCTTGATGTCGAGCAGCGCGCGGGCGAAGACGTTCTCGACCGGTTCGTCCCCCTCGTTGTCGTCGACCACGGTGTAGAGCTGGGGCAGCGCCCGGGCGATCTCGGCGGCCCGCCGGTCCGACTCGCAGTAGGCGTCGTCGAACGCGAACAGCCACACGCACCAGTCCGTGACGAGCTGGCACAGCTCCCGGGAGGCGTACGGGTAGGTCCGGGCGCCGAGCCATCCGTAGCGGGCGAGCCGGAAACGCTCGAGCTGGTCGTCGTCTGCGATCATGCCTGAGGCGGCCAGCCAGGCCAGCGTGTCCCGGTTCACCTCGTCGACGTGCGGGTTCACCGCGCTCGGGAAGGGACAGCCGAGCGGGGGAAGGCGGAGGGGGCTTCCATTGAGGGAATCCGCTTTCGCAGTAGCCATCCGACAAGCATCGTCCCGCCGCGTGAACAACGCCAGACTTGCCGTGATTACGGACATATCGGTCAGGCGGATCGGCCCGGCCGGATCTCCCCGGCCCGCTCACGCCCGACCGGTTCTGCGACCTGGTTCATCCTTCGAGAAGCGCGACGATCTCCTCGTCCCCGACCAGGCGGGCGGTGTCGACGGCCGAGGGCGTCCCGGCGTAGCGATCGGCGCCCAGCTCCAGCAACGCCCGCACCACCTCGGGCTCCTTCTTGAACACCGCGCCGGCGAGCGGCGTCTGCCCGCGGTCGTTGGCGAGATCCGGGTCCGCGCCCCGCTCGCCCAGCGTGCGTACCGTGCCGGCGTGCCCGTGGTAGGCCGCCAGCATGAGCAACGTGTCCCCTTTCTGGTTACGCGGGTTCACCGGCACGCCCGCGTCGACGTACGCGCACAGCGCCTCGGTCCGGCCCGACCTCGCGAGGTCGAACAGCCTGGTCGCGAACTCTTCCAGCTCGGGGTCCGGCTCCATGTTCCCCATTGTTCACCGGTAAGGTCGCCGCTGCGCCCGGGATTCGAGCACGGAATCGACCGGGGGTCCCGTAGGTTCAGTAGGTAAAGACTTCGTGAGAAAGGCTGGGACACGTGTCCGACCCCACGGATCTCTATCGGCTCGACGGGGACCTTCCCGAGCTGACCGATCCGGTGCTGCTCTACCACTTCGAGGGGTTCGTCGACGCTGGTGCCGCCGGACGGCTCGCCCTGGGGCACCTCCTCTCGGAACTGGAGCACCGGGTCATCGCGACCTTCGACGTGGACCGGCTGCTCGACTACCGGTCCCGCCGTCCCGTAATGATCTTCGATACCGACCACTGGAGCGACTACGACACCCCCGAGCTGGCCGTCTATCTGACCAAGGACGTCACGGGGACGCCCTTCCTGATCATGACAGGGCCGGAGCCCGACCGGGAGTGGGAGCTGTTCACCGAGGCCGTCGGCATGCTGGTGACCCGGCTCAACATCGGCAAGCTCGTGACCGTGCACGGAATCCCGATGGGCGTCCCGCACACCCGGCCGCTCGGGCTGACGGCCCACGCCTCGCGCCCCGAGCTCATCCAGGGCCAGGTCAGCCCCTTCGGCAAGGTCCGCGTGCCGGGGAGTCTCGCCGCGCTCATCGAGTTCCGGCTCGGGGCGAAGGGCCACGACGCCCTCGGCTACGCGATCCACGTGCCCCACTACCTCGCCCAGGCGGAGTACCCGCAGGCCGCGGTCGCGGCGCTCGAGGCCATCACCCGCGGCTCCGGGCTGGTGTTCCCCATGGACACCCTCAGGGAAGCGGCCGGCAAGACCAACACGGAGATCGACGAGCAGATCGCGGCGTCCGCGGAGCTGGCCGGCGCGATCCGCGGCCTGGAGCAGCAGTACGACGCGTTCCAGGCCGGCGCGGAGCGGGAGAGCCTGCTGGCCGAGGAGGCGCGGATGCCCACGGGTGACGAGCTCGCCGCCCAGTTCGAGGCGTTCCTCGCGGAGCGGGACGAGCGCGACACCTGATCCACCCGTGCGGCGTGCCGCCACACTGTGCCACCCAGCGAAGCGAAGGATGCCCCGCCCGTGACGCCACCCTCCGATCTGCCCGAGATCCGCGTCGGACTCGCCGGTTTCGGTCCGGCCGGATCCTTCTTCCACGCGCCGTTGATCGCAGCCACCCCGGGGCTGCGCCTGGCCGCCGTCGTCACCCGCGACCCCGCCAGGGCCGAGCGCGTCCGCGCCGAGCACCCCGGCGCGGAGGTGGTCCCGTCCGCCGACGCGCTGTGGGACCGCTGCGACCTCGTGGTGATCGCGACGCCGAACCGCACGCACGTGCCGCTCGCGACCGAGGCGCTCAAGGCCGGTCTCCCCGTGGTCGTCGACAAGCCGCTGGCCGGCACCGCGGAGGAGGCCCGCGACCTCGTACGGCTCGCGCGCGACCGCGGGCTGATGCTGACGGTCTTCCAGAACAGGCGATGGGACGGCGACTTCCTGACGCTGCGCCGGCTGCTGCCGGAGCTGGGCGAGGTCCACCGGTTCGAGTCGCGGTTCGAGCGATGGCGGCCGGTGCCCAAGGGCGGCTGGCGCGAGTCGGGCGGCCCGGAGGAGATCGGCGGCACGCTCTACGACCTCGGCAGCCACCTGGTGGACCAGGCGCTGCGGCTGTTCGGTCCCGTCTCCCGGGTGTACGCGGAGACCGACGTCAGACGGGCCGGAGTGCGCAACGACGACGACGCGTTCGTCGCGCTGACCCATCGGAACGGGACGCGCTCGCACCTGTGGATGAGCGCGGTGGCCGCGAACCTCGGGCCGAGGTTCCGGGTGCTGGGCTCCCGCGCCTCGTACGTCAAATGGGGGCTGGACCCGCAGGAGGAGCGCCTGCGCGCGGGCGAGCGCCCGGGCGCGGGCGACTTCGGCCCGGGCACGGGTTCCGGCGCGTTCTCCGGGGAGGGCCGCGACGCGGGTTCCCCGGCGCCTCTCCCCGGCGGCGCGGGGGCGGGATGGGGCGCCGAGCCCTCCGAGCGCTGGGGCACGCTCGGGGC
>JADGHC010000388.1 GCA_019689655.1 Microbispora sp. | reverse complement strand
ACCTACCCTCTTCATTTCTTCGCCCGGGGACGAGGTTTATATTACCGCTCCCACGACGGGCTCCCCGTCCTGGCCCGCCCGCGACGTGCTCGACGACCCGGAACCGCCGCGCGGCGCGTCCTCCTGGCCGAACGCGGACACCTACCAGAACCCGGCCTACGACGGCTACTCGTCCGGTTACCAGGCCGAGGGAGGCTACTCTGCCCCCTCCACGTCGTCGTACGAGGTCAGCACGGGCTGGGCGACGATCGACGCCTCCGACACGGTGGCCGGCTCCGGCGCGGGGACCGCCTCGCCGTACGAGTCCGCGGGCTACGACGCGCCGTCCGGGCAGAGCCAGTACGGCTACGACCGGCAGGGATACGGCGGGGCCCGGCAGTCGTCGTACCCCGAGCAGAACGCCGGCGGAAGCTGGCCCGCCTACGACGAGCTGTACGGCGACGCCCCCACCTCGGCGAGCGGGCGGCGGGGCGCGCACCGCAACCCCGACAGCGACTATCCCGACTACTACCGGTGATTTTCCCGTTACACGCCTGGTAAGGGGTCGCGCGGCCGACATATGGTCGGCCCATGACGTTGCGTAACGGCATGCTTGCGCTCGGTGACCGGAAGGCCGTGGTGCGGCACGACGTGCCCGCCTCGCTGGTGGTCTTCCTGGTGGCGGTGCCGCTGTCGCTCGGCATCGCGGTGGCGTCGGGCGCACCGGTCGCGGCCGGGCTCGTCGCCGCCGTGGTCGGCGGTGTGGTGGGCGGCGCCCTCGGCGGGTCCGTCATCCAGGTGAGCGGCCCGGCCGCCGGGCTGTCCCTGGTGGTCGCCGAGCTCGTCCACACCTACGGCTGGCGCGCCACGTGCGCCATCACCGTCATGGCCGGTCTCGTGCAGCTGGTTCTCGGCGGGCTGAAGGTGGCACGGGCGGCGCTGGGCGTCTCCCCCGCCGTCGTCCACGGCATGCTCGCCGGGGTCGGCGTGGTGATCGCGCTGTCGGAGTTGCACATCGTGCTCGGCGGCTCGCCGCAGCGCTCCGCGCTGGAGAACGTCGTCGAGCTCCCCGCCCAGATCCTCGACAACCACACGCACGGCGTCATGGTCGGCGTGCTGACGGTCGGGGTGCTGCTCGTGTGGGGGCGGATCCCCCGGTTGCGGGCCGTCCCCGCTCCGCTCGCCGCGCTGACGGTCGCCGCGCTGACGGCCGCGGTGGCGGACTGGGACCTGACGAAGGTGGACCTGAAGGGCGGGTTCGCCTCCGTCGCGACTCCCCTGCTGCCCCGGGGTGACTGGCACGCGATCGCCGGGGCCGTGCTGCTCGTCGCCCTCCTCGCCGGGGTGGAGTCGCTGCTGACCTGCGTGGCGTCCAACCGCCTGCACGACGGCCCCCGCGCCGACCTCGACCGCGAGCTGACCGCGCAGGGAGTGGCGAACATGGTGTCCGGCGCGCTCGGCGGCCTCCCGGTGGCGGGCGTGGTCGTCCGTACGACCGCGAACGCGCGGGCGGGCGGGCGCAGCCGCTGGTCGCCGGTGCTCCACGGGGTGTGGGTGCTGCTGTTCACGGCGGCCTTCGCCTGGATGATCGCGCTGATCCCGCTGGAGGCGCTCGCGGCGCTGCTGCTGTTCATCGGCGTGCAGATGGTCAACCTCGGGCACGTACGCAACCTGCGCAACCACCGCGAGATGCCGGTCTACTTCGTGACGATGGCCGGCGTCGTGCTGATCGGCCTGGCCGAGGGCGTGGCGATCGGCCTCGGGCTGGCCGCACTGCTGGCCCTGCGCCGCCTGGCGTGGGTCTGCGTCGACGTACGGGAGCGGGGCGAGCGGCGCTGGCGGGTCGTCGTCACCGGGTCGCTGACGTTCCTCGGCGTGCCCCGGCTCACCGAGGCGCTGCGGGCCGTCCCCGCGGGGTCGGCGGTCGAGCTGGACCTGCACCTGGACTTCATGGACAACGCCGCGTTCGAGGCGCTGCACACCTGGCGGCTCGAGCACGAACGCACCGGCGGCGTCATCGACGTGGACGAGCCGCACGCCGAGTGGTACTCGGCGGCGATCAGCGGCTCCCGCCTGTCCCCGGCCAGGATCCCGCCCCGGCACGACCGGTGGTGGCTGCCCTGGGCCGACCGGCGCCGCTCCCGCGCCCCGCAGGCCGGGAACGGCGTCTCCCGCGACCTGTCCGGCGCGAACGGTGCAGACGGTGCGGATCGTGAGGGCCCCGCGGCCGGCCGCAGGCCGCTCCTGGAGGGAGCCTGGGAGTTTCAGCGCCGGACCGCGCCGATGGTCCGCCCCGTGCTCAACCGCCTGGCCCGCAAGCAGTCGCCGTCGCACCTGTTCATCACCTGCGCGGACTCCCGCATCGTGCCGAACATCATCACCGCCAGCGGCCCCGGCGACCTGTTCACGCTGCGCAACATCGGCAACCTCGTGCCGCGCCACGGCGCCGCCCCCGCCGACGACTCGGTCGCGGCCACGATCGAGTACGCCGTGAAGGTGCTGGAGGTGCGCACGATCACGGTCTGCGGGCACTCGGGGTGCGGCGCGATGGCCGCCCTGCTGAAAGGGGTGCCCGATCTGCCCGCGCTGCGCAGCTGGCTGCGGCACGGGCGGCACAGCCTGGCCAGGTTCGTCTCCGCCGACCCGGTCGACGGGCACGACGGGCCGCTCGACGGCGAGAACACCCGTGACGCCGGGCCGCTCGACCGGCTCTGCCGGATCAACGTGATCCAGCAGCTCGACAACCTGCGGACCCACCCGTTCGTGGACGCCCTCGTACGGGCGGGCAAGCTGGAGCTCACCGGGCTGTACTTCGACATCGGCGCCGCACGGGTGCACGTGCTGGAGCAGGAGCGCTTCACTCCGGTGCCCGAACTGCGCACCGGCTGAGCGGCGGTCGGGCCCGGCGCGGAGCAGGTTGCCCTGCTCCACCGACTGCGGCATACGGCACGGCACGGGAGAACGGCGGCCGCCGGGTCCGGTGGGCGGGAAGGCGGAGCGGCCCTTGCGCCGCCTTCCGCTGTGAGCGGATCATGTCCGCCGACCGTGAAACGGGGCAGACGTCCCACGCGCGCGGGCCAAGGATGACCGTATGAAAATTCTGGTCATCGGTGGTTCGGTGTTTCTCGGACGCGCCATCGTGGCGGAGGCGCTGCGGCGCGGCCACGAGGTAACGACGTTCAACCGGGGCAGGAGCGGGCCCGACCTGCCCGGCGTGGAGGCGGTGCGCGGCGACCGCGAGGTCGCCGGCGACCTGCGGCGGCTCGCCGCCGGCAGGCGGTGGGACGCGGTGGTCGACGTGTGCGGCTTCGTCCCCCGCGTCGTCCTGGAGTCGGTTCGCGCGCTGTCGGGGCACGCTCCGCACTACACGTTCATCTCCACCATCTCCGCCTACCCGGACTGGCCGGGCAAGTCCGGCGTCGACGAGACCTTCCCGCTGCACGAGTGCCCGCCGGACGCGGACGCCGAGTTCGGTGACTACGGCGTGCTGAAGGCCGGTTGCGAGCGGGCGGTCGAGCAGCACTTCGACGGCGCCACCCTCATCATCCAGCCCGGCCTGATCCTCGGCCCGCATGAGAACGTCGGCCGCCTGCCCTGGTGGCTCACCCGCATCTCCAGAGGCGGCCGGGTGCTCGCCCCCGGCGACCCGGCGCTGCCGATCCAGGTCATCGACGCCCGCGACATCGCGGCGTTCACCCTCGACCGGGCGGACGAGGGCACGACCGGCCGCTACATCACCGGCGGGGTGCAGGGCAGCGCCACGTTCGGCGGCTGGCTGAACGACTGTGTGGAGGTCACCGGCTCCGACGCGGAGCTCGTGTGGGCGGACGACCGGTTCCTCACCGACCAGGGTGTGCAGGAGTGGACCGAGCTTCCGCTGTGGGCCCGGGAGGCGGACAACCCGGGCGTGTGGGCGCACTCCTCCGCCAAGGCCCTCGCCGCGGGCCTCACCTGCCGGCCGTTGCGGGAGACCGTACGGGACACCTGGGAGTGGCTGAAGGACATCCCGGAAGAGCAGCGCAGCTTCGGCCGCAAAATGCCCCACGGCATCGATCCGGAGAAGGAGGCACGCATCCTCGCCGCCTGGGACGCCCGCTCCTGACCACGGCGCACGTCCTCGCCGCCTGGACGCCCGCTCCTGACCACGGCATCCGGCCGGGGCGCCGGCTCGGCCGCCGGAGCCGGCCACGGCGGGCCGTAGGCTGTCGGTCATGATCTGGGTGGTGGTGGTCGTCGCCGTGCTGGTCGGGTTCGCGGTGCTGGGCATGGCCGGGGGCCTGCCGGGGACCTCGCGCCGGCGGTCCGTGCCGCGTCCCTCGCCGGGCGAGCGCCCGCCGGGCCGTACCAGCCGGACCGCGAAGCCCGCAGGGCGCGCCCCGGCCGCGCGGCCGGACACCACGTCCCGTGGCCACGCCGCCCCCGGCACAAGACACGGCACCGCCGGAGCACGGGACGGAGACCGGGGCGCCGGCCGTCCGGCGGCGGGCGGCGAACCGGGCGCGCGAGGTGCCGCCACGCACCCGCGTCCGGGCGAGATCTGGTGGGCCGACGTGCCGTACGAGGACGGGCCCGGGCACAAGGTGCGCCCGTGCGTGGTGCTCAGGACACACCGGGACGGCGCCGAGGTGCTGAAGATCACGAGCCAGGATCGCAGCGACCGCGCCGACCACGTGGAGATCCCCACCCGCACCTGGGATCCCGACGCCGACCACAACAGCTTCCTCGACCTCACCGGGCCGGTCCGCGTCCCCTTCGCCGACTTCCAGGACAGGGCGGGCACGCTCGACGCGCGTATCTGGCGGCAGGTCTGCCGCCTCCACGAGATAACCCCTAACTGACCCGCCCGGCCTGCGCGACCGGGCGCAGGTGGGAGCCTGCTCGGGAAAGCGCATGCGGACGCCGGCGCGGGGCACCACCGCGGTAAGCCCGGCTCCATCCCGGGCCGATCTCGCCCGCGCCGGAAGCGATCGGCCGCCGGCGTATGACGGCGCGGCCGCCGGTCGGTCGGCCGCCCGTCCGGTGACCGGTGGCCGAGCATGGTGCGATCGGTGCAAGCGCCGCGAAGATCCACCCGACTGGGCGCTTGAGCACCATGCCGCACCGCTCCCGTTCTTCCCTAGGGACACTGGGCGGGCCTTCACGACCGGTCCTCCCGGTGCCCGGAGGCGCCGCGTTAGGGTGCCGCCCATGACGACCAGCGACATATGCGCGCTCGGACGGCACGCCGTCACCACCGCGCCGCAGGAAGCCCTCGACTACTACCTGATCATGTCGGGAACGGACGCCGAGGGGATCGTCGTCGAGGAGTTCACGCTCACCGGCGACTTCAGGACCGTCGGCCTGAACACCGCCGGATGGACCGCGGCCGACGGTGTCTGGTGGAGCTCGGCGGCCTTCGGGCGTGCGCTGCGCGAGGACCCGGAGCTGCGTGCCCGGGCCCGCGCGGTGAGCCGCTCGGAGGCCGAGGCCGCGTACCGCGATCTCGGCGGGGGCGAACTGCCCGGTGACGATGGGCTGCGGGCGCGTTTCCACGACTGCCAGCCCCTGCCGGATTCGCCTCCCCTGCGCCTCGGCCCGCCGAGTGTCCCCGAGGGGTTCCACGACACGCGGGTCTACCGGGTGCTGTTCGCCGGTGAACCGCAGCTTCCCCGCCTCGCGGCCATAGTGACGCTCGCGGAGCAGGCCGAGGACCCGCGGACCCGGATCGTCGGCACGGGCGAACAGCGCGTGGGCTTCGACGCCTTCACCTGGGAAGTACGCCGGATCGGACCCGGGGTCGCCTGCTGCATCGACGTCACGGCGCATCTGGGAACCGCGTCGGATCACGCCCTCGGGCCGCTGCTGCGGCGGCTGACGACGGCGATGCGGTACGCGGGACCGATCCCCGTGACCATCGAACGTTTCTCCTGACCCCGGGCCCCGGCCCTGGAAAGCGCGCAGGCAACGCCCGGGGCGCGCGCGGGCCACCGGGGACGGGCGGGCAAACGCGGTCACCACACCGCTCCGCCGCCACGACGGCGACGCCGCACCGGCGC
>JADGHC010000387.1 GCA_019689655.1 Microbispora sp. | reverse complement strand
GCCTTCTCATCAGCCGTGCCCCCGGGCCCGGCGGCGGTGCCCGTACCCCCCGCGCCGGACTTCCCCGTACGCCCGCCGTCGGCGGGAGCGGAGCCGCCGGAAGCCGGGGCGGACGAGGCGGAGACGCCGCCGGCCTCGTCGAACAGCGTGGGCGCGTCGATGTCGGGCGGCTCGGCCCCGGGCTCGACGGCCGGGACGGACTCCCCGGCGGACCGCGGCGCGGAGACGATCTCGCCCGCCCGCCAGGTCTCCCCCCGGGCCGCGGCGTCCATCGCCTCGTTGGCGAGCCGGTCGGCGTGGCTGTTGCGCTCACGCGGGACCCAGGTCCAGGTGACGCGGAAGCGCCGGGCCAGGGCCGCCGCCTCCAGGGCCAGCGGCCGCAGGCCCTCGTGCTTGACCTTCCACCGGCCGGCCATCTGCTCGATGACCAGCTTGGAATCCATCCGCACCTCGACCTGGGCGCCCTCCGCGCCCAGCGCGAGCAGCGCCCGGAGCCCGGCGATCAGGCCGCGGTATTCGGCCACGTTGTTGGTCGTGGTGCCGATCGACTCGGCGGCCTCGGCGAGCACCCGCCCGGTGTCGTCCTTGACCACCGCGCCGTACCCGGCCGGGCCGGGGTTGCCCCGCGACCCGCCGTCGGCCTCGACGATGAATCCCCCCGTAGCGCCCATCGGCACCGTCACAGACCCGACTCGGCCGTACGGACCAGGATGCGGCGGCACTCCTCGCAGCGGACCACTTCGTCGTGGGCGGCGGCCCGGATGCTGTTGAGGTCGGCGATCGACAGGCTCGTACGGCAGCCGAGGCAACGGCCACCCTGCAGCATGGCGGCCCCGACGCCGGTCTGCTCGCGCAGCTTCTCGTACAGCGCGAGCAGGTCGGCGGGGATGTCGGCGGTGATCGCGGACCGGCCGGCGGTGAGCTCGCCGATCTCCTTGTCGATCTCCGCGAACGCCGCGTCGCGACGGTCCTCGGCGGCCCGGAGCGTTCCGGTCACCTCTTCCCGTTCGGCCTTGAGGGTGGTGACCCGGGCGTCGGCCGCCTCCCGGCGCTCCATGATCTCAAGGACGACCTCCTCCAGGTCCGACTGCCTGCGCCGCAGGGAGACGATCTCGGACTGCAGGTTCGCCAAATCCTTGGGCGAGGAGACTTGCCCGGAGTCGAGCCGCTTCTGGTCGCGGTCGGCGCGGGCGCGTACGGCGTCCACGTCGGACTCGGCCTTGGCCTGGTCACGGGCGAGGTCGCCGGCCTCGGTCTCGGCCTCGATGATCTGCGTCGCGACCCGGGCAAGTCTCTTGGACAGCTCGTCGATCTCGGCGAGCTCCGGCAGGGTGCGGCGGCGGTGTCGCAACCGGTCGAGACTGGTGTCGAGCTCCGCGAGATCGAGCAGACGCTTTTGTGCTTCCGGTGCGGCCTTCATCCCAAATCCCTCAAGATGCTCGGGGGTCCAAGTCGGTGGTCGTCGCCGTCCAGGCGTCGGTGACGGCGTCCGAGACGCGCGCCTCAACAGTAATGCCCCTGGCCGCCAACGCTGACGTCAGACGCCGGGCGGCATCCGCGAGCCAGGGCCACTCGGTGGCCCAGTGTGAGGCGTCGATCAGCGCGGGCCCGCCCGCCTCCATGTGCTCGCTCGCCGGGTGGTGCCGCAGATCGGCGGTGAGGTAGACGTCCACGCCCGCGGCCCTGGCCGTACCCAGCAGGGAGTCGCCCGCACCGCCGCAGACGGCGACGGTCCGCACCATCCGGCCGGGGTCGCCCGCGACCCGCAGCGGCCCGGCCGTACGGGGAAGGCCCGCGGCGGCCAGCGCCGCGAACTCCCGCAGCGGCATCGGGGCGGGCAGGTCGCCGATGCGGCCGAGCCCGCGGCGCGGGTCGGCGGCGGAAGGGTCGAGGGGCCGCAGCTCCCCGGTCAGGCCGACGGCCCGCGCGAGCGCGTCGGACACGCCGGGGTCGGCGACGTCGGCGTTGGTGTGCGCGGCGTACAGCGCGGCGCCGCCGCGGATGAGCCGGTGCACGACCCGGCCCTTGAAGGTGGTGGCGGCGACACTGGTGGTGCCGCGCAGATAGAGCGGGTGGTGGGTGACGACGAGGTCGGCGCCCCAGTCGAGGGCCTCGTCCACGACCACGGCGACCGGGTCGACCGCGAACAGTACCTTCCGTACGGCCTGCTCCGGGTCGCCGCAGACGAGACCGACGGCGTCCCAGGGCTCGGCCCACGAGGGGTCGTACAGCGCCTCCAGGCACTCGACCACCTCGGCGAGGGTGCAGGAGATCGGTTCCACCCGCGCACACTACATCGTGCTGGCGCGATGTCCGGGAAAGAGTAACGTCCCCATTGACGCACCACCCCCAGGAAGGATCTCAGCGTGCCCCTTCACCAGCAGAGCCTGCACGTCAGGTCCGTGGTCGCCGACACCCACAACGACTTGCTCATGGCCGTCTCCGCCCGGCCGCCCGCGATGTGGGCCTCGTTCTTCCGCGAGCGGTGGCTCCCCCAGCTCGCCGAGGGCGGGGTCGACGTGCAGGTGCTGCCCGTGTTCGTGGAGAGCCAGTACCGGCCCGAGGGGGCGCTGCGGCAGACGCTGCGCATGATCGAGTGCGCCCATGTGCTGGCCGAGGGCAACCCGGACGCGGTGGCGCTGTGCCTCGACGGGCGGCAGATCGACGAGGCCCTCGCCCTCGGCAAGATCGCGCTGGTGCTGGCCATGGAGAGCATGCCGGGGATCGACGAGAGCATCGAGCTGATCCCGACCATGCATCGCCTCGGGGTCCGCGTCGCCTCGATCGCCCACTGGGGCCGTACGGCTCTCGCGGACGGCAGCGGCCAGGACGGCACCGGCTCCAGGCTCACCAGCCACGGCGTCGAGGCGCTGCGCGAGATGGAACGGCTCGGCATGATCTTCGACGTCTCACACCTGGGCGCGACGGGGGTCGCGCACGTGCTGGAGATCGCGACCCGGCCCGTCATCGCGACCCACTCCTCCGCGCGTGCCCTGCGCGACCACCACAGGAACCTCACCGACGAGCAGATCAGGGGCATCGCCGCGGGCGGCGGCGTCGTCTGCGTGAACTTCCTCGCCGCCTTCCTCACCGAGGACGCCCGCTCGGCCACGCTCGACCACCTCGTGGACCACATCGAGCACATCGCGGACGTCGCCGGCATCGACCACGTGGGTCTCGGCCCCGATTTCATCCGGGAGGTGAACGCGGACCTCACCCCGCCGTGCTGTGAGGGCTTCAGCTACTCCGGGATCGACTCCAACGCCGCCGTCCCCGGCCTGGAGGGTCCGCGCGGCCTTCCACTGGTGACCGACGCGCTGGTCAAGCGGGGATTCGCCGAGGAGGAGATCCAGAAGATCCTGGGCGCCAACGTGATGCGCCTGTTCCGCGCGGAGCTGGGCCGCCCGGCTCACCCGCCCGCGCCGGAACGGCCGCAGCGGTGAACCTGGAGGCCATGCTGGCCGACCTCGAGGAGCTCGTGCTCTGCGAGTCGTACTCCACCGACCACGAGGCGGTGGCGCGCAGCGCCCGGGTCGTGGGGGCGGTGGGCCGCAGGCTGCTGGGGGCCGAGCCGGAGATCTTCGAGATCGGCGGTGCCACCCACGTGCGCTGGTCGTTCGGGGCGCCGCGGGTCCTGCTGCTGGGCCACCACGACACCGTCTGGCCGGTCGGCACGCTGCGCGAGCATCCCTGGTCGGTGCGGGACGGGGTGGCGCGGGGGCCGGGCGTGTTCGACATGAAGGCCGGCCTCGTGCAGCTTTTCCACGCGGTGGCCTCGCTGCCGTCCCGCGACGGCCTGACCGTGCTCGTCGTCGGGGACGAGGAGCTCGGGTCGCCGACCTCCCGGCCGCTGATCGAGTCGATCGCCTCGCGGTGCGCCGCCGCGTTCGTGCTGGAGGCCAGCGCGGACGGCGGCGCGCTGAAGACGGCCCGCAAGGGCATCTCGCGCTACGAGCTGATCGTGCACGGCCGGGCCGCGCACGCCGGCCTCGAACCCGAGCTGGGGATCAACGCCGGCGTGGAGCTGGCCCACCAGGTGCTGGCCATCGCGGACATCGCGGCCCGGGTGGACTCGTCGTCCCGGGCGGGGGCGACGTCGGTCACGCCCACCATGCTGTCCGCGGGGACGAGCACCAACACGGTCCCGGCCCGGGGCCGGGTGGCCGTCGACGTCCGCGTGCCCGACCAGGCGGCGCAGCGGCGGGTGGACGAGCTGATGCGCGCGCTGACCCCGCGCACCCCGGGGGTCCGCCTGGAGCTGCGCGGCGGGCCGAACCGCCCGCCGCTGGAGCCCGCCGCTTCCGCGGGCCTCTTCGAGGTCGCCGTACGGCTCGCCCGGGAGCTGGGCATGCCGCCGCTGCGGGGAGTGTCGGTCGGCGGCGGCTCGGACGGCAACTTCACCGCGGGCGTCGGGTGCCCGACGCTCGACGGCCTGGGCGCGGTGGGGGGCGGCGCGCACGCGGCCGAGGAGCACGTCGTGGTCGCCGAGATGCCGGTCCGCGCCCGTCTGGTCGCCGCGCTGGCCGCGTACGTGCTGTCGGGCGGGCCGATCGGGCCGGGCCGGACCGACGGTGCCGATCCCACGGGGCGGGGCGCGACGGTGCGTGGCGCGAGGCAGACCGCCGGGGAGGGCGTGTGAACCCCGGCAACGGCCACGCCGGTGATCGGGGAGACCACCCCGGCGACGGCGTCGATCCGGGCGACCGCCCGGGGGATCCCGCCGTCGCGTGGGACCAGGCGGCCCGCGCCGCCGCGCGGCGCGGGCTGCGGGTCGCCGAGCTGCGCACGATCGCCGAGTTCGAGCGGGTGGTCCGGCTGTTCGACGACATCTGGCACCCCGAGCCGTGGAACCCGCCGATCACGGCGGAGCTGATGCGGGCCCTGTCGCATGCGGGCGGGTACGTCGCCGGGGCGTTCGACGGCCCCGATCTGGCCGGCGCCTCCGTCGCTTTTCTCGCGGCGCCCGCGGGGCAGGCGCTGCACTCGCACGTGACGGGAGCGGTGCGGCCCGGCGCGGGGTTCGCGCTGAAGCTGCACCAGCGGGCCTGGGCGCTGGAGCGCGGGCTGAGCCGGATCACCTGGACCTTCGATCCTCTCGTGCGCCGCAACGCCCACTTCAACCTGACCAAGCTCGCGGCGCTGCCGGAGGAGTACCTGCCCGACTTCTACGGCCCGATGGGCGACGCGGTCAACGCCGGCGACGAGTCCGACCGCGTCCTCGCGGTGTGGCGGCTGGACGACCCGCGGGTGGCGCGGGCGTGTGACGGCGTGCCGTACCGGCCGGCGGCCGCGGACGGCGCGGTGGCCGCGCTCGCCGAGCGGGACGGGCGGCCGGTGGTGCTGCCCGCGGACGGCCCCGCCGTGCTCGTCGCCGTGCCCGCGGACGTGGAGACCCTGCGCCGCACCGCCCCGGAGACGGCCAAGGCCTGGCGGCGCGCCGTACGCGAGGTGCTGGGCGGGCTGATGGTGCGCGGCCGTCCGGTGACGGGATTCGCCGGCGGCTGCTATGTCGTGGAGCGGTGCTCCCCCGCCACGGGCTGAGCGGCCCGGCGCTGCGTACCGCACCGGATTGGGTAGGGACCGGACAGCGGCGTCCCGGCCACGGCGGCGACCAGCGGCGGAGGTAACGTGCCAGATGAGCCGGGAGGAGACTGGCCGCGCGGAAGCGGCGAACAGGCCTTATTGGTCATCTGATTACCGGGGGGAATCAGATGAGCGGATGGCGGGGATTCTCGGTGCGGACCCGCTTGACGGCGCTGGCGAGCGCGGTGATGGCGCTGCTGTGCACCGTCGCCGTGGTGCTGGTGCTCGCCGTGCTGCACGACACCGCCCAGCGGTACAAGACCGACGAGATGACCACGACCGCCGTGCGCATCGCCTACCAGGCCAAGCGCCACCGGCTCCCTCCGGTGCTCCTGGACCACGACCTGGCCGGCGTGCAGGTGATCGACCACACCGGCCGGATCGTCTCGACCAGCGACACCCTGGTCGGCCGGCCCCGGATGGCCGCGTTCCGGCCG
>JADGHC010000386.1 GCA_019689655.1 Microbispora sp. | reverse complement strand
CTGCATGACGACGAAGTCGAAGCCCCAGACGGCGGCGAGCGCGACGGCGAGAGCCAGGTGGCGGGGGCGGATGGGGTCAGGGGATCCGCGCGCGGGCTGGACGGTGGTCGCGAACCTGCATCGCCAGACAAAAGGTCTTTTCCGAATGGATTACACAATGGCGAAATAACCGAAGATCCGCATGACTTCATGGTTTACCGCTTAATAGTTGAGCACAAACAAGATTTCCTAATCAGACGGTTTAGACTGGCTACATGTTGGACCTCAACCGGCTGAGGGCCCTGCACGCCGTGTCGGTCTACGGCTCCGTGGGTGCGGCGGCCGAGGCGCTGATGGTCACCCCGTCGGCGATCTCCCAGCAGCTCGCCAAGCTCGAACGGGAGACCGGGGCCGTCTTGATCGAACGCAACGGGCGCGGGGTCAAGCTGACCGACGCCGCCGGGCTGCTGGCCCGGCACGCCGAGCGCATCCTCGCGCTCGTGGAGACGGCGGAGGCCGACTTCGAGGCGCTGCGCGGGGCGGTGGTCGGCAAGCTCACCATGGCCGCCTTCCCCACCGCGGCCAGGGGCATCGTGCCGCGGGCCCTGACCACGCTCAAGAAGCAGCACCCCGGCCTCGACCTGCTCGTCTACGAGAGGGAGCCGGAGCGGCAGATCCGCGAGCTGGCGCGCGGCGCGCTCGACCTCGCCGTCCTGCAGGACTGGCTCAACCGGCCGATGGCGCTGCCCGAGGGCCTGTCGCGGACCACGCTGCTCGACGACGTGGCCGACGTCGTCGTGCCGGCCGATCACCCTCTCGTCGGCGCCGAGCAGGTGCGGCTCGGCGACCTCGCCGGGGACGACTGGATCAGCTCGACCCCCGGCACGGTGTGCCACGACTTCCTGGTGTTCCTGCTGCGGTCCGAGGAGCGGGAGCCGCGGATCGTCTGCATGGCCGACGAGTACCCCACGCAGCTCGCGCTGGTCGCCGCGGGCCACGGGTGCGCGCTCATCCCCCGGCTGGGGCGGGGGCCGCTGCCGGAAGGCGTCGCGGTCCTGCCCGTCCAGCCGCCGCCGGTACGGCGGATCTACGCGGTCTGGCGCAGCGACGCCGCCCGGCGCCCCGCGATCCGGGCCGCCGTCGACGCGCTGCGCTCCGCGTGCGCCGAGCTGCCCGGCGGGTAGGCTGTCCGGGTCATGACAGAGATGACCATCGTTCACCTGCTCAGGCATGGTGAGGTTCACAACCCGCATGGGGTCCTGTACGGCAGGCTGCCGGGCTATCACCTGTCCGAGGTGGGCCGCCGGATGGCCGAGGTGGTCGCCAAGGCCGTCGAGGGCCGGGACATCGTCGCGGTGTGGAGCTCGCCGATGGAGCGCGCCCAGGAGACCGCGGTGCCGTCCGCGAAGGCGCTCGGCCTGGAGGTGATCACCGATGAGCGGCTGACCGAGGCGGGCAACGTCTTCGAGGGCCTGCGGATGGCCGGCCGGGCCAACGTCTTCCGCGACCCGCGCTCCTACCTCCACTTCCGGAATCCCTTCCGGCCGTCGTGGGGCGAGCCGTACCGGGACATCGTGGCGCGCATGAAGGCGGTCGTGGACGACGCGCGGGCGGCGGCCCGCGGCCACGAGGCGCTGCTGGTGAGCCATCAGCTGCCCATCTGGGTCATCCGGCTGGCGGCCGAGGGCAGGCGGCTGTGGCACGACCCGCGCCGCCGTCAGTGTGCGCTGGCCAGCCTCACCAGCCTGACCTTCGAGGGCGGCCGGCTCATCAGCATCGGCTACAGCGAGCCCGCCGGGGCGCTGCTGCGGGCCGGCACGCAACCGCAGGCCGAGGCCGCGCTGTTCGACGAGGCCGGCAAGGCGCTCCCCGAGGCGTTCCGGGCGGGCCCGGAGGACGAGGAGACCCCCGGCCCGCGATCGGTCCCCGGCTTGTAACCCGGCGCACGGAGCACCCGCACCGGTCGGTAGGCTTACAGCTCTACCGGTTGTAGTACAAGGAGCTCCTCCGTGTCCGCCAAGCGCCCGATCGCCACGCGCGTGTCCGTCAGGCGGCTGACCAGGCTCGCCGCCGCGCTCGCGGCCGTGACGGCCCTCGCCGGCTGTGCGGGAGGCCAGGCGGCCCAGCCCGGCTCCGGCGACACACGGTTCGTCGCGGGAGACGGCCATGTCGAGTTCTTCGCCTCCGCCCAGCGCCAGAAGGCGCCGGTGATCGAGGGGCAGACGCTCGACGGCGGCACCGCCACGCTGACCCCGGGCAAGGTCCACGTGCTGAACTTCTGGGCCTCCTGGTGCGCGCCCTGCCGGGCCGAGGCACCCGTGCTCAAGGACGTCGCGGCGATCACCAAGTCCAAGGGCGTGGAGTTCCTCGGCGTCAACTTCAAGGACCTCAAGGCGTCCGCGCAGGCGTACGACCGGGCGATCAAGCCCGGCTATCCGAGCATCTACGACCAGAGCGGCAAGGTGCTGCTGGAGTTCCAGGGCACGGTGCCGCCCGCCGCCATCCCCTCCACCTTGATCATCGACGCCCGGGGCCGGATCGCCGCCCGGGCGCTCGGCGCGGTCAAGTACAACGACCTGCTGTCGGCCGTCACCAAGGTGACCGATGAGTGACCTCGGCAGCACCGTCGCGACCGGGTCGCTGTTGCTCGCCGCGCCGATCGCCGCGGCGGCCGGGCTCGTGTCGTTCGTCTCGCCGTGTGTGCTGCCGCTGGTCCCCGGTTACCTGTCGTACGTCACGGGCATGAGCGGCGATCCGAAGCGGGGCCGCATGGTGCTCGGCAGCGCGCTTTTCGTGCTCGGGTTCGCGGTCGTGTTCGTGCTGGGGGGCGCGCTGTTCGGCGGCCTCGGCGCGGCGCTGCACGGCAACGCCGACGTGATCACCAGGGTCCTCGGGGTGGTGACGATCGTCCTCGGGCTGGCCTTCGTGGGGGCGATCCCCGGTCTCCAGCGTGACGTGCGCATCCACCGGCTGCCGGCGGCGGGGGTCGCGACGGCGCCGTTGCTGGGGGTGGTCTTCGGCCTCGGCTGGACCCCGTGCATCGGCCCGACTCTGGCGGTGGTGATGACGCTCTCGGTGAATCAGGGAAGCGCGCTGCGCGGCGCCGCCCTCGCCTTCGCGTACGCGCTGGGCCTCGGCCTGCCGTTCGTGCTGGCCGGGCTGGCCTACCGCAAGGCGCTCCACACGTTCAAGGCGGTCCGCCGCCACACCCCGGTGATCACCAAGGTCGGCGGCGCGATGCTCGTGGCGGTCGGCGTGCTGCTCGTGACCGGGCAGTGGTCGCAGATCATCATGCACCTGCAGGTGTGGGTCGGCGGCTTCAGGCCGGTGATCTGATGAGCGCCCCCGACGACCTCGCGTCCGCCGTACGGGACGAGCCGGCGCTCCGGGAGAAGGAGCCGCCGAAGCCGGCCGGCCTCGGACCGGCCGGCTGGCTGCGCTGGGCCTGGCGCACGCTCACCTCGATGCGTACGGCGCTGATCCTGCTGTTCCTGTTCGCGCTCGGGTCGGTGCCCGGGTCCATCTATCCGCAGCGGGGGGTCGATCCGGCCCAGGTCGCGCAGTACTTCAAGGACCACCCCGCCCTGGCGAAGTGGCTCGACCGGTTCTGGCTGTTCGACGTCTTCAGCTCGCCCTGGTTCGCCGCGATCTACCTGCTGCTGTTCATCTCGCTCGCGGGGTGCGTGTTCCCGCGCGCCGTGACCCACTTCAAGGAGATCCGGCGCCGCCCGCCCGCCGCGCCGCGCAACCTGCTGCGCCTGCCGCACAGTGCGGCGTTCGAGGGCGACCTCACCCTGGAGCGGGCCGCCGCCGTGCTCAGACGCGGGCGGTTCCGGGTGGTCACCGGCGACGGCTGGGTGGCGGCGGAGAAGGGCTACCTCCGCGAGACCGGAAACCTCCTGTTCCACGTCGCGCTGCTGGCGCTGCTGTTCGCCATCGGCGCCGGAGGACTGTACGGCTACCGCGGCAACGTGCTGGTGGTCGAGGGCGACGGCTTCTCCAACGCCGTGGCGGCCTACGACCGCTTCATGCCCGGCAGCCGGGTCACCGCCGAGTCGCTCGAGCCGTTCTCCTTCACGCTGAAGGACTTCCGGGCCAGCTACGTCGCGGGCGGGGAGAAGCAGGGCCAGCCGCTCGACTACCTGGCCAAGCTGACCGTCCAGGACTCGCCGACGTCCCGGCCGCGCGATGTGGACCTCAAGGTCAACGACCCCCTGGACGTGAACGGCACGCTGACCTACCTGATCGGGCACGGCTACGCCCCCACGTTCCGGGTGACCGACGGCAAGGGCCAGGTGGCCTACGACGGCCCGGTGCCGTGCCTGGCCGACGACCAGGCCACCTACACCTCCGAGTGCGTGATCAAGGTGCCGGACGCCCAGCCGACCCAGCTCGGGTTCCTGGTGCGCTTCCTGCCCACGACCGTGCCGAACGGCGACGCCTGGGTGTCGGTCTTCCCCGGCGCCGTGAACCCGACCGTGCAGATCTTCCCGTTCGCCGGCGATCTCGGCCTGAAGTCGGGGCAGCCGCAGTCGGTCTACCAGCTCGACACCACCCACCTGAAGCCGCTCGGCACGATGTCGGCCCAGCCGACCCCGCTCAAGGTGGGCGAGACCAAGGAGCTGGCCGACGGCGCCGGGAAGATCCAGTTCACCGGCGTGAAGGAGTGGATCAGCCTCCAGATCACCTATGACCCCGGCCGGGAGCCCGCCCTGCTCGCGGCGGCCGCCGCGGTGATCGGGCTCGTGCTGTCCCTCACGGTCCGCCGCCGCCGTCTGTGGGTGCGCGTGAAGGACGGGATGGTCACGGTGGGAGGATTGACCCGCACCGAAGGCGGCGGCGCGGCTTTCGCCGACGAGTTCACCCGGATCGTCACCACACTGCGCGGCGGCCCGGCCGAAGAGCCGCGGGCCGCCGGTACGGCCGAGTCCGGTCCCGGGACGCCCGGACCGGCCGAACCGGACAAGGAGGCCGGGAGCGCCGGGCATGCCGCGCCGGACGCGCCCACCGGAAACGCTGCGCCGGGTGACCGCCCGGACGAGGAGTAAGTGATGCCCGCCCAGGTCAACGAGAGTCTCGCCACACTGAGCGACCAGCTCATCCTGGTCACCGTTCTGCTGTACCTCGCCGCGATGATCTGCTACGCCCTGGATCTCGCCTTCGGCCGGGCCCGCACGGCCGTCGCCGTACGCCGCCGGGAGCTCGTCGGCGCGGGCGGCCCCGCGCTGCCGGAGAGCGAGACCGGCGAGCCGGGGCCGGAGCCGGCCGCGTGGGCGGCCCGGGCGGGGACCATCGGCGTGGTCCTCACCTGGCTCGGGTGGGCCGCCAACCTCGGCGGCATCCTCACCCGGGGCATCGCGGTGGACCGGTGGCCCTGGGCCAACATGTACGAGTTCGTGGTGGCCATCTGCTTCGCCGCCGTCACCGCGTTCCTCGCGCTGCTGACCCGCCAGCCGATCCGCTTCCTGGGCGCGTTCGTGACCGTGACCGCGGCGCTCGGGCTGGGCTTCGCCGTGCTGTTCCTGCACGTCCAGGCGGGTCCGGTGATGCCCGCGCTGCACTCGTACTGGATCGCCATCCACGTGACCGCGGCGATCGTGGCCAGCGGGCTGTTCATCCTGGCGGGCGTCTGCGCGATCCTCTACTTGATCCGCAAGGACGAGCGCCCGTCGGTGCTGCCCGGCAAGGAGGGCCTGGAGCGCATCGCGCACCGCGCGATCGTCATCTCGTTCCCGATCTGGACCTTCGCCGTCATCGCCGGCGCGATGTGGGCCGACCGGGCGTGGGGTCGCTACTGGGGCTGGGATCCCAAGGAGGTGTGGGCGTTCATCACGTGGGTCGTCTACGCCGCCTATCTCCACGCCCGGGCGACGGCAGGGTGGCGCGGCAAGGCCGCGATGATCATTTCGTTGGTCGCCTTCGGTTGCCTGCTGTTCAACCTGGTCGGCGTCAACATCTTCATCCCGGGGCTGCACTCCTACGCCGACGTGCCCTGATACGGGCGGCGTGGGGGCCTGGCTCTTATACCCATCTGCCGCTGCCGA